>CAUPUT010000196.1:0-3717 GCA_963514615.1 uncultured Treponema sp. | reverse complement strand
TTGCCCAAACGCTTTCAACGCAGCTTACTACGGCTATCGGCAAAAAAATGCCGTTTCGCAAAATATTCGACTCCTCTGAATCATCGTTTATGACGTACACAATGACTGATATAACGCTGGACGTCGGCTTTCTGAGCAATAAAGATGACGCTGCATTACTCGCGGATGAAGGGTTCATTAATGAGTTTTCCGAAGCCCTTGCAAACGGGATCCTGCAGTACCAATAGAGCAGCGCCAAGCCAGGGCAAGCGCATCAGAAACTTTTGTGGATACCCCCGCAGTTCCTCATGGAGCCGCTATTCTATCTATTCCACCTCCTGCATCTGATTTTCATCGGCGGCGGTACCGTTTGCATCTTTCCTCGTAATATCGGCGCCGCCCGTAGTGTCCGTTATATATGCCTCCGTATTCGCCTCGTGTACTTTCGTATCCGGTATACCAACCGTGTCGGAAATGATTTTTCCGTCTTTAAGGTGAATGGAGCGCGGAGCCATTGCACCGATGTCCGGATCATGGGTAACAATAATGACCGCCGTACCTTGCCGGTTTATGTCAAAAAAAAGATCGAGTACGGACTGCCCCGTTTCGGAATCGAGCGCTCCGGTCGGCTCGTCGGCAAGAATCAGTTTAGGACGAGTTACAAGAGCGCGGGCAATGGCAACACGCTGTTTTTGTCCGCCCGACAGCTCGCTCGGACGGTGCTTGAGGCGGTTGCTTAAACCCACTTTGTCCAGCTCTTCGGCAGCAAGTTTCTTCCGTTCAGAGGCAGGCAGCCCCTGATACCGAAGCGGCAGCATCACGTTTTCGAGAATGGTAAGCGTGGGCAGGAGAAAATACTGCTGAAAGACAAACCCGATCGTTCTATTCCGCAAAAATGCCAAATCTTTTTCGGTCATTTCGGCAGTGTTTTCTCCGTCAACATAGATTGCCCCTGCCGTCGGACGGTCAAGGCAGCCGATCATATTCATACACGTCGTTTTACCTGAACCGGACGGCCCCATAAGCGAAACAAAGCTCCCTTCCGGTATATCGAACGAGACGCTGCGCAAGGCATGTACTTCGTTTTCTCCCATAAAAAAGGTTTTTACCACCGAATCAAGGGAGACAATCATCCCTGTTTTCACTATGCGTCTCCTAGAAATCTCTATCGTTGTTCAGTTTTGCTTGATTTTTCAACACATCGTTTTCTTGAACGCCGGAGAGAATCTTTACAAAGCCTTTAATATACGGTTCGACGGTTACCGCAATTTCCTGTGTGGTATTGCCAACAACTTTATCGACAAACGGCATCCCTTCCACATAACGGATGGCATCTTGCTCTACTATAAGCGCTTCGGAGTCGGCGCCGGTTACGATGGTTCCATTAAAAGAATAACCGGGAAGAATTTTTTCCGGCGGATTATCCAGCCGGATCAGCGTATCGACAACCGTCCGCCCAAGGCTGGTTAGGCGTGCGATTGCCGGATAAGAAATAATCTCCGCCTGCACTTTAATATCCGGTTCGGCGGGAAATGTCATATCAACTTTTTGTCCGACTGCAAGGCGAGACGCATCGCTTTCGGCAATCTCGACCGTGGCTTTAAGAAAACTGCGGTCAATCAGCGTGCCGAAGGTATCTTTTGCCTTGGCGTATTGCCCTTGCGTAATTTTTAAGGCAGCAACGATGCCGTCAAATTTTGCATACACTTTGCGGTCAGCGAGCTGTTTTTCCAAAAGCCGCTGTTCTTGCTCCATCAAGCTCAACTTTTGCGAGGCTCCGTTAATTTGCTCTCGTTTTATCGCAAAAGCATGTTCTGCAACAGCATAGCTTTGTTTATCGGTATCAAGCGCAAACAAGAGTGCGCCTTTTTTTACTTTATTACCTTCTTTTACCAGCACCTGTTCGATAAACCCCTCGCCGGGTGCCTCCAAAACCTGCGTTTGTGCCGCTTCGATATAACCGGAAACCTCAATTTGATTGTGTTCGATTTCTTTTTTTACCGTTAAAGGCGGCAAATTACCTGTTTTTGTGCTTTTAGGCTTCATAAAAATATACCAGCCGCCTACCAACGCCACTATGCATACAATAACAATAATTCTCGTTTTCTTCGATTTCCGCTGCCGTGCTGTCAGCGGCTTTTTATTGATACTCATCGTGTCCTCCAATTATATTTTTTAATCTCCCAATATCCGGAACGGTTATTCCCAGATCTTTTGATATATCCTTGTTCTTTTAATACTGCAATTGTACGTTCCACCGTCCGTGTCGTTACCTCAAGTTTTTCACTGATTTCTTTTTGTGTGCTCTTGGGATACTTTATCAGAAAATGCAATACTCTTTGGATAACAGTATCATCGGTAGAAGTACCGACAGCGGTATTCATGTCGGTATTCATGTCGGTATTCATGTCGGTATTCATGTCGGTATTCATGCGATATTCATACCGTTTATTATAGAATTTCTGCGGCTCCTCCCGCACGACACCGGTATGTATTTCTTTTTTACGGCATTTAAACATTACCATAATATCTTCAGGATGTACGGTATATTCAGGGATAGGGGTATTGTGCTCGATACAGGCTTCACATATTTTTTCGATACCGCGTCCCCATGTTTCTATTAAACCGGCTCTGAAAAAACCATTCGCAATATTCGGATTAAATGGCTTCGAGCGGTGCTTACTCATCAGTGTATCGACTGTCCATCCTGAGGGCAGGATACAATCGTTGGAAATATATAATTTATCTTTATATACGCTAATCTGAATAGGAATTTGAGTTGCATAATTTTTGTGAACAATCGCATTATACACCGCCTCCCTAATTGCAGCTTTAGGGAATGGATATGTTTCAATACGGGTAACACCTTCATACGTGATATTGGCTGTCAAATATTTTGTAAACAATAAATCGATTACTTTTTCCGCTTGGCTAATCAATGACCCGTGAATTTCATCCATATATGCAATATCAGTATTTGATTTAAAATAACCGACTTTGATATACGCGCCATTAATCCATTTTTCAGGGTCTTGATAGAACAACATCATACCAGCTCTTAAAATATGCCCGTCTTTGACAAGCCCTAAATGCTCCAATAACTGGGCATCGGTTATCTGTAAATCTTTTTCGTCCATCCTTTTACTCAGGAGCGCTTGATTACGAAAAAGAGCAAAACTGTCGTGCCAGAAATCCTTCATATCAAGTTTTTCCATCGGAACACTATCCCAGGTAAGTCCTGTACGCTCAAACAGAAATTGCGTAAGAGCGGCGCCTTTGAGCAGCTGTTTTGTACTGCCGCTGCGATAATGATATTCCCCTTTATAATTAACCGGATATGAACTGGGAGAAACACTAATCTCTAAATACTCTTTAGTATGGCTGGTGTGTAAATTTACATCGACAATGATGCCTAATACGTCTCGTACTTTATTGGGAATATCCGTCAGCAGTTTTTTTGCATTTTTTACGCCAACTGTCTCCCCCTTGTCGTCTTTACCGATATATATTTTGCCTCCTTGCGCATTTGCAAAGCCGCATATCCATTTTAGGTACTCTTCCTTCCATTCAGCTTTCCATTCTACATTCTGTTGCTCTTTATGCTTTTCTGTTTTCATAATTCTTTGCCTTATAAGGATCTCTCACTAGAGGCTGTCCTGAGATTAATTTGCGATAGTATTGCATTACCGCTTTTCAAACAGCAGCGCCGTATCGATATTGAAAATCATAACGGCTGTT
>CAUPUT010000195.1:0-3750 GCA_963514615.1 uncultured Treponema sp. | reverse complement strand
CGTCGTCGCCGATGAGATCAGAAAGCTCGCCGAAGAATCTTCGGTTCAAGGAAAAACGATAACGGCAACGCTTAAAATGTTAAGCGGCGAAATTGAAACGCTTTCCGCTTCTTCCAAAACGGTTGAGGGGAAATTCAACGCTATTTTCAGCTTGGCGGAGCAGGTAAAAGATATGAGTAACCGGCTTACCGAGGCAATGCACGAACAGGAGAATGGCAGTAATGGGGTTCTGACCGCCATCAAAAACATCAATACGGTTACGATGGAAGTACAGGCCGGTTCCGAAGAAATGCTGAAAGGCGGCGAAAACGTTACAAATGAGATGCATAAACTGGATAACCTCACTCATATTATCACCGATAGTATGAACGAGATGGCCTCCGGTGCGCTGCAAATCAATAAAGCCGTCCATGAAGTGGATGAAATCAGTCAGAAAAATAAGAAAAGCATTATGACGCTGGCGGAAGAGATTTCCAAATTCAAAGTTTAAAACCAAGTAGGGGATATTTTTCTTTTTTTCCGATAAAAAGAAAAATATCCCCTACGACCCCTAAAAAGAAAAATGACGGGTAAAGAGGGAGAACCCTCTTTACAATCTCCCCTTTAGAACGTCCGTGGATATGGACAGGATGTTAATCAGTAGCGATGTTTTGCCACACGCCGTAAATAATCGCTATACGGCGTTTTCGAAAGAATTAGCGAATTCCTCAACACAGAACATTAGAAAATGCAGTTCTCATAAAACGGACGCCTAAAAATTTCTTATCTTTAGACGTCCTATCCATAATTAAAAAAGTTTTAATTCCAGAAATCCAGTTTTTCCTGCATACCGATGTCGGCTGCATGGAATACCGGGTCTTTTCCCTCTTTGCGCTGTTTTTCGTAATCCTTCAAAGCTTTGATGGCGGTCTTTCCTAAAAGGAAGATTGCCGGTAAGTTAATTAAGGCCATAATGCCCATCAACAAATCGCCGATATCCCATGCCAAGGCTTGTTTATGAGCTGCACCGAAAAGCACGACAAGGGACGCAAAAATTCTATACACCAGCATAAAGGTTTTGCCGGGAACCTTACCGTAAATATAGGCGAGGTTATCATCGACATAGTACAAGTTACCGAGCAGGGTTGTAAAAGCAAACAATATCAGAGAGAACGTAATAAAGTGGTTTCCGAAATTACCCATCAGCGAGGATAATGCAGCCTGCACATACGGCGCGCCGCTTAATGATTCCGTCGGCTCGATACCGGCGCTAAAGCACATAAAGGCGGTAGCACTGCATATAATGAGCGTATCGAGGAATACCGAAAGCATCTGTACCAATCCCTGTTTAACAGGATGGCTGACAAGCGCCGTCGCTGCGGCATTCGGCGCCGAACCGATACCGGCTTCGTTGGAATAAAGACCGCGCTTAATGCCGTACATCATACAAGAACCGGCAACACCGCCGAAAATCGCTTTAAAATCGAATGCGTCGGAAAAAATACGCGAGAAAATCGCCGGCATTGCAGAAATATGCATAAAGACCATCACGAGAGAAACAGCAACGTAAATTGCGCCCATGATGGGGACTAAAATTGAGGTTACTTTCAGGATGCGCTTTCCGCCGCCGAATAAGCAATAGCCGGTCATAATTGCCAATACGGCGCCGATAATCCATGGCGTTACTTTCGGGTCATAAAAGCTGTAAACGGTAAAGCTGGTTTGTAAATTGAACGCGGCGAGCATATTAAAGCCGATTGCATACGTGAGAATAAGGCTGATAGCAAAAATGATGCCGATCGCTCTGCTCTTTAACGCCGTTTCGATGTAATATGCAGGTCCGCCGTAACAGCCGCCGTTTTCATCCTTACGCTTATAAATTTGCGCAAGCGTTGATTCGATAAAGGCAGACGAACCGCCGATAATCGCGACAATCCACATCCAAAACACCGCGCCGTAACCGCCTAAGCAAATAGCGCTTGCAACTCCGACGATATTGCCGGTACCGACTCGGGATGCGGTGGTTACCATCAAGGTCTGAAACGATGATACGTCTCCTTCTTTCATCGGTTTTTCGCCGGTAACCCTAAAAGCTTCACCGAGCAGCCGTACCTGCAAGAAACCGGAACGAACGGTAAAATAAATCCCTATACCCAGCAGCAAAATAATCAAGATGGGGTAATAGAGCCAACTGTTGATGGGCGCAATAATGGCGCCTAACATTTCCAACATACTTTTTCCTCCTAAATAAAAAGTCAAGAAGAAAGTATCAACTTTCGATTGACTTTTTACGCACGTTCGCAACGAAGTGAGAACGTGCAGATGATATACAAGTTTGCGTTTGAGCAAACTTGGGTAACTAGAAGCCGTGCTATTTGTACGGCTTCTAGTTTACGCTTCTCCTAAATAACGATTTATCGTATGTTTATCGGTATATTTTCAACTTTTAATAAATATTTAAGTTTAGTTCTCGTGCAATCAGTTCCAGTATCCGCGTTCCTACATAAGAATTCCCGTGAGAATCCAACCCGGGACAATAGACGCCGATGCCGTATCCCGCTCTTGATGCAGTAACAATACCCCCGCCCACTCCGCTTTTTGCCGGTAATCCTATCCTGATGGCAAATTCTCCGGAATAATCGTAGGTGCCGCAAGTCGCCATAATCGTCCGTAATATCCGAGCATGAGCCCCACTTAAACATTGCTTATTGTCTCCGTCTTTACCATCCCTCGACAACACAAATCCCAATTGAGCCAAATCCCGCACATCAACCAAAATGGAACAGCTTTTAAAATATACGTTTAGCAGGTCTTCTACATTAACTGTTGCAGGGATGATTTTTCCGTTTAACAACATATAGGTCAGCGCCCTATTCGCAAAAGCAGAGGAGCTTTCCGAATTGAAAATGCTTCTGCTGTAATCGATCTTATCGTTTCCGACTATTTCGCGTGTCCGGTTAAGAATCATCTCGAACGTATTATTACCGTATTTTTCATACAATAACGAGGTTCCGACGATGGCACCGGCATTGATAAACGGATTAACCGGAATATTCTTATCGCTTAACTCAAGCGCGATGATGCTGTTAAACGGCTTTGCGGACGGTTTTACGCCGATAAACTTTTGAATATAATCAAAATCATAGTGCTCAAGCACACAGAGGTAAATAATAATTTTGACAATACTTTGAATGCTGAACTTGTGTCGTGAAGAGCCCGTCTCATATAACGAGCCGTCCGTATCGATAAGCGCAGCGCCAACCTTTGTTTTATCTTCCTTTGCAAGTTCGGGGATGTAGTTTGCAACTACCCCGTTATCAACATATTGCACTCCATATTCATATGCACGTTGTAAAATATCCCGTATTTCCACCATAACACTCCTTATATCGTTACGCACAGCCGGTTTTTTACCTCAATGTTTATCCCAAATCCCTTAAGGTTATTCATTATGGTGATTATTGTACAACGAAACAATCGATAATGCAACAATAAATTTTTATTGATTTATATGTCTGTCAGTTGCTAAAAATTTTCTTTAATATAGAATAGAGTAGACCTCTTTAGCGGTTATTCTAATTTCATTCTAAATATAGACATTATAAATTGGATCGTGAGAGATACGCATACCGTATCTCTTGATTTTAAGGCATGAGCGGAGTATTTGAAAATAGGCCTGTTGACGCCCTGCATCTTTCCAATTAGAATTTCAAAAATAAGGAAATTAGGAATGGATATTATTAAGCGAAACGGTGAAAAGGAAGCCTACAA
>CAUPUT010000194.1:0-3750 GCA_963514615.1 uncultured Treponema sp. | reverse complement strand
AACACTTTACATAAAATCTTAATAAAAGATTTAGGCAGAATCCGTAATTGCGTATTAAATTCATGCTCAAAAGAGCGGATTAAAAGCTGCTGTACTTCTTCAATCGTTTTGTTCTTATACGCCATCTATTCCACGCCCCCACAATAAGGCAAACTCTTTTTGATAGAGCTGTTGCCCTTTACTCTTTACTTCAACGCCTAACACAAATGTATCCTTTCCTTTTGTTTTTCCGTCTGCAATAATTTCATCCGCCACACCATCGTTCTTTAACCATTCCAAATCAAGCGCAGCCGCTGTTTCAGCTTTTCGTATATTTTTAACGCTTAAAGGTAAGCCGGTAATCACCGCCTGAAACCGCGAAACCACCTTTTCAGTTTCCGGCGTTTCTTTAAGCGTATTCGCCCACCACGTATGCCGGTTTTTAACCGTACCGGCATCATCTTTGTTACCGCCGAAAAGAGAAAGATAGACGGCCGTTGAAAAGTCTTTGCACGGTTTTACAAGACCGCTTTCAAGTACAATATCGCCGCCGTCCGGCGTTTCAATCAAAAGAACGTCGCCTGCAAAATCGCTCACTAATCGCCCCCGTGCACCACTTTCTTATTTTCAATATTTGAGAAGTCTCCTGCCTGCATTGTTCCGATTGCGCTCAGCAACGCCGATTGAAATGCAGACGGGCTGCCGTTTCCCGGTTCTGTAACAGAAACTTTCAACACACCGAGCAGCCCGTTAAGAATTGCCGTATTTTTTTGGAGCTGCATTTTCAGTTCTTCAATTTTAATAAGCCCGCCGTAATCGCTGCCGTTGATTTCTGTCTTTCCTTTCGTTTTTATCTTACAATCGCCATCTGTTTCAATTTCGATATTACCGGAATTAAGCATTTTGATTGTTGCAACGATTTTTCCGTTTTCATCACGGGCAAATAAAATCCTTTCCCCGCTCTTTGCTCCCTGCGACTTATTCAAAACACCGACAGCAACCTGTTCACCGGTACCGCCAGCCTGTACCAACAAAACCCTATCGTCTTTACATGGAACAGAATCATCACCGGCCGCAGAATATAAAAACGGTTCTTCGCTAAAACCTTTCCGCGTTTCGACAGTAAGAGCGGTAAACGTATTGCTGGTAGCCTTTAACACCTTGCCGATTATTCCCACGGCATCACCTCCGGAATTTTTCCGGTATAAGAGCCGGGCAAGACTAAAGACAGCTGCGTTGTTTTTTGATCTCCGGTTCGTATCATTTTTATATTACGTGCGATAAAATTTGTTTCCCGGCGTATCATCGCCTTCGGCGCCTTGACGCAAACGCACAAGCCTTTTTTACATAACCGATTATCGATTAAAATATGTCCTTCACAAGTTAATTCATACGAAACACAATCGGCAAACATCTTTCCAGCTTGCGTATTCACTGCTTTTTCTAAATTGCTCTGCGTTTTTGCATCGTCAATTATCATTGATTTATAACGCATAACCCCCTTATTGATTAAGTACTTATTTTTAAACGTGTACGAAAGACTGTCATTTTCTTTATCAGTTTTAGTAAAGCCGGTAAGATGACTATAAAAGCCTTGCGCATTAAACTTCGGCGTTATTGATAAAAGCGGCGCTTCCCCTTCAATAAACGATATAGCAGCTTTTTGTTCTTTTGCAGTAAAGAAAAGCAAATTCCCTTTTTCATCATTGGTAAAAAGCAAATCCCGTTGTTTTAAGAGTTTCGTTAAAAATGACAAAATACTCTCAGACGGTTCACAGGTAACCTTTTCAAAAGAAGCTCCTGCATTTCCTTGTATTCCAACTTCAACGCTATACGCTTGCGCGAATTCGTCGGCAATCTGTTTCACCGTCAGTCCTTTATATTGCGCCGGATATTTTGCAGGAGGTACATTACAATCGTTCAATACGCCGCACAAGGGATAACCCTGCAGCGTTATTTCTGACGAAACATCTTCTAACTTTGGATCAGGCGTTAAGAGCCTGCCGTTAAAGACAAGCGCACCCTGATAATAAATCTCACATGATTTAAAACTAAACGGCTCAATCGCTTCCTGCAAATCTTTCAAGGAATTATCATACGGCGCAGAAAAAGAAAAGGTGTCAAGTGAGTCAAACGACAAATTTAATTCATAGCCGGTAAAACCAACGAACTTTTTACCTCCAATAACAATCGCAACATCCTGTTCGCCGTCTGCAAC
This sequence comes from uncultured Treponema sp., assembly GCA_963514615.1. GTDB lineage: Bacteria > Spirochaetota > Spirochaetia > Treponematales > Treponemataceae > Treponema. The sequence continues at coordinate 1,553 of CAUPUT010000194.1, read as the reverse complement.
TTCAATCGTTGTTTTAACGCCTGCCGCTTTTTTTTCTTTTACGGGAATAATCAATAGATCGCCGGGAAAAATCAACGGAGAACCGTCTATAGCTGTTTTTCTGTCGGTAAGTTGCGGATTAGCCAATACAATATCATGCCATTTATTGAACGATCCTAAATATTTTATTGCGATTGAACCAAGCGTATCGCCTGAAACCACCTTATGCACTTTTGACATAATAGGTAATCTCCTTGCCCATCGGCAATAAAATAATTTCATCAGCCGTGAGCTTGTTTTCAAAAATAAGCTCATCCATATAATCAACAGAACCGTATAATTCGGCGCTCAATTCTATAAGCTGCCGATCTCGGTCAAGCACAATAGTACGGCGCATCGGAAGCGAAAACGAACTGTTGATAATAAGCGCTGCGCTTTTATAAACAACATCGGATAATAAAAAAGCGGTTTCGTTATTTACATCAACAAACGCATTCGATTTAACCTTCGTATCATCAAAATTTTTTATCAACTCAAAAAGATTGATAACAGCTTCCGCTGCATATACCGCCTCTTCCCGCGAGACCTGAATAGCAGCCTTATCCTTTTGCGCTGTACCTTCGGCAATCTGCAGCGCAACACCGGAAGCAACGGAAGCGGCCGCAGCGCTTAATGATAGACGCGCTGTTATAATAGCATTTGCAATATTACGTGTACCGAATGGATCATGTTTAAATTGATTTATCAGCGTAGCAATTAACGTTGAATATCCTTTGATTTTTTCTGAAACATTGATTACCACCCGCGATGGATAGCGCATTAAGTTCAAGGTAAAACGCGCGGTATTAAGCCCCTTGTTAATGGCGTTTGAACTCTTATCAAACATTGTATTAACCGCATTTTTTAATTCTGCAACGGTTGTTAAAAAATCGCCATAACTTCCGGCATGTGAGCTTATCAGCGGTTCCATTGTACTTTTTATCTGTTCTGTTTGCGTATTTAAAACCGACTTTTCCCGTAGCTCATCATCAATCGTACCGGCGGAAACACCGCGCGCAAAATCTTCACACGCAGCATCCGAAAACGCTTCATACTTTTCTTCGATTTCTGCGGCGGCAACCGTTTCAAGTTTCGGGATGACATCATCGGTAATAATTTTTACAAACGTAACTTCAACAACCGATTCATTAAGGCCTGAAAGTAAGTCATCAACCCGTTTTATTTTTCCATGCGGCACCACTTTATGAAAACCGTATACCGGATGCTGCAATTCCCCAACACCTCGTTCAAACAACAGTGCTTCAAAACTATCAGCCTGTTCCATACAATCGGAACCGTTAAAAATACAGGCAAGCGGAAAACTCGTTGCACCGGCACCCTGATGTTGCACGTGCGCACCGTCTTTATCGGGAAAAGTAAAAAGCCCTGTTTTTAAATCCGTTTCTTTAGAAACACTGCCAAATAGAAACGATACTTCCTTGCCGGACGGCGCGGTATATTTTGCTTCGGTTATTCTTTTTTCCCATTCCATAAACACAATCCCTAATAACTTCCCGAAGCAACAAGATTAAACG
>CAUPUT010000193.1:0-3754 GCA_963514615.1 uncultured Treponema sp. | reverse complement strand
AAGGATTTCCAGGGGAGGATATAATGCCGGGAAAGTTAGTGTATTTTATTATTGTAATGTTGATGATTGCGCTGTTTATGGGGTTTAATCTATCAAATCGTTGCGATATTTCCGTCATTTTTTACGTATTCAAAGATGTGCCGATTTTTTTAAGTATGCTGTTTGCATTTTTGCTTGGGAATATTGCGGTCTTGCCCTTTCTTATCAGCAGCCGTCATAAAATGAAGAAGACTGAAAAGCAAGCGGCTTTGTACCATGATGTTGAAAAAGTTGAATTAAAACCTGAAAAACGCCGTTGGTTCGGGAAAAAGAAACATTCCGAAGAGAACGGGACGGCAAAGCAGGATGCGTAGCTGCTGTTTAGGATTCGGGAAACCATATCTTTTTTTTGTCATTATCGCCGGAGCAATTATGATACATGCCGGTGCGGAAGGCTTTGCAGAACCTTCAGAACCGGCATTGCAGCCCGCCGTGCAAACTTTGGCACAAAAAGCCTTTGCACAAAAGACAGAGGCGGATGTCCGGCAGTTCTTTGAAAAGAATCTAGCGGTACTCCCGAATGCTCAGGCAAAAGTTCAAGCGCTGACGCTGTTGGCAGATTATGAACAACATAACGGCAATTATTCCAATGCGGCGGACTGCTACCGGCGTGCAGCGGGGTTCGATACTACCGATAAAAAGACTGCGCTTTTATTGGATGCGGTTCGTGTGTTGCTCTGCGGCGGCAGTATGGATTCTGCCCGCAGCCTGTTAAGTGAAATTGCTGCCGCATTACCGGTGAGCGACGAAGATCCTTATTACCGGAGAGCCGCCGTGTATGACACGTGGAGACTGCTCGCCGAAGACCGGGCTGATCGGGCTGTACCCCTCATTACCGCCTATACCAAGAAAAAGGCTTTTTCGGAATATCATCCTGCATTGTTGTTTACACTCTGGTGGGTCAATGGTGATGAGGACGCAAAGCAGCGGCTGCTGAAAGAGTACCCTGCCGGTATGGAAGCGGCGGCGGTGAATGGAACCGTTACCGTACAGCCGTCAACTTTTTGGTACTTAATGCCGAGAAGCGGACTTGCTCAGAAACCGGCCGCCGGAAGTACAGCTTCTAAAACAAGCACAGTCTCTAAAACAGGTATGTCATCGGAAGCGACAAAAGCTCCAGGACAATCGAGTTCTGCATCAAAAGCAGAGGCCGCTTCTGCTCAATCCTCAAAACCGGCAGCGGGTTCCGAAACACAGTCTAAGCCTTCCTATTATCAGCTTGGATTTTATAAGACAAAAAAATATGCGGAAGCGCTTGCCGCCGATTTGCAAAAAAAACATTTTACTCCCATTATAAAAGAAGAAACGCGTCCCAGCGGTACTGTTTATTTTGCCGTACTTGTTAAAGAGAACGCTGCCGGAGATATGGGACTCCGGTTAAAGGATGCCGGATATGAAGCCTTCCCGATTTTTCCTTAGATTTTTCCTTTGGCCGTTTGCTGTTTCGGTTAGCATTGCATATTTTCTGTTGAGCCTTTTGGGATGCGCTTCTACCTCTGCCCATAAACACGACAGCTTATTGCCTACCGATAGTGCCGGAATGATTGAATTGGTATTTTCTGCCGATGCACAGATGCAAGCGGAACAGACGTTCCCGATTCCGATGAAGGAGTACGATGCTTCTGTTTTACCGAATAACTATCTTGCCTTTACTGCGTATAAAGGACAGGCTCGTATTTATTTTTGGGCGCATGGACTTGCTTCTTTCGATTTATACATCAATAACCGAAAGATTCCGACAAAATCTCTTTGTACGGATAAACCGATGTGCTTTGATGCATCACCATATATTCAAAACGGTAGAAATATGCTCTATATTGCGGCGCTTACTCCTGCCGGAAACGGTACAGCTCAAGAACAACCTTCATTACAGGTAAAGATACCCTACCCTGTTATTCTGCCGCTTTCCAATTCGCAAAAAGATTTAAAGAAACAGCAGAAAAATATGTCCTATTCGGAAAAAACGCTTGAAATAGTCGATCAACTCCTGACTGCAGAAACGAAGGCGGGATTCCCCGGCGCTCAGCTTGTCATTATTAAAGACGGCCTGATGATTAAAAACAGCGCTTATGGCGTCATCAGCAAGGTTGACAGCGAGGGTAATCCGCTTGACGAAGTGATTCCGGTAACGAAAAAGACTTTATTTGACCTTGCAAGCAATACAAAGATGTATGCGGTTAATTTTGCCGTTCAAAAACTGATTTCCGAACGACGCCTTGCGCTCACCGATACCGTTCACCATTTTTTTCCACAATTTGTTGATGCTAAGAAAAGTAAAATAAAAGGCAAAGCCGATATTACAATCTTTGATCTTCTTACTCATCAATCGGGGCTTCCCGCCGGAAGGGCGTATGCGCAGAAAATTAAGAAACTTAAAAATGTTTCAGAAAAAAGCTACCGCGAACATACCTTTGACTTGATTATGGAAACCCCGTTGGTGTATCTGCCGCGGCAAACGGTGCTCTATTCCGATATCAATTATATGCTGCTCACCTATATTATCGAAAAGGTAACAGGAATAGGCCTTGCGGAATATGTTGCCGACAATTTTTATCGTCCGCTTGGTTTGGATAGGATTTGCTTTACACCACTCCGGCAGGGTTTTACACTCGATGAGATTGCTGCAACGGAAATCCGTGCAAAACCGCGCACTCAAGCTGCTATTGATGGTGCGCAGACAACGGAACTCATTCATGGAACTGTTCACGATTCGGAAGCATATACGGCAATGGAAGAGATTAGCGGGCATGCGGGGCTGTTTGCAAATGCGGAAAGTATTGCAGTACTTGCTCAAGTAATGCTGAATAAGGGCGGATACGGTGTCAAACGGTTTTTTGATCCGTCCGTTGCAGGATATTTTACGGCGCAACAGGCGCTTGTTTCAAGTATCGGGTTCGGGTGGCGGCGGCAGGGAGCGCAGGAATATACGTGGGCTTTTTCTCCCCTTGCCTCTGCCGGAACCTTCGGGCATACCGGCTGGACGGGAACACTTACCATTATCGATCCTGTCGAGCATCTTATCATCATTTTATTAACCAATGCAAAAAATACGGTTCCGGCGCATAACACCCGTAACAGCCGATTCGAGGGCGATTATTATTTGGCAAAACGGTATGGGGCGATAACTGCGCTTATTTACGAGGCTTTTCGTCAGCCGACGCAAGCGCAGCTGGAGAGTATGCTCATCGAACTTGCCGAAAAGAAATACGAAATGCTGCAGCAAATTTCAGCCTTTAACAACCAAGGCTATATCAATGATCTTGCGGCAATTATGAAAATTATTAAACAACGCGCTCGAAAGTCCGTCGGCTTGCGAAAATTTCTCAAGACTGAAACCGCGGCGCAGATTCTGAAAGTTGTTGACGGCCGGATGTAGAAACGGGATGCAGGGCTTGTATCGAGAGCAATCGTATCGGAAACGTTTTAAGCGATTGCTTGCCTTTGTACGAAATTTTGTCAAAAATTTCGTACAATTTTTTCACGAGAAGGGTAAACGCATCAGACAGAATAGATAAAAGGCGCAGAATAATGGAGGCCAATGGTTAAAAATAATTTTTGCGTTAGCCTTTTGAAAAGAGGTGAGGCAGATACGAGGCATGAGCAAAAATTACCCGCAGGCGTGCTTTTTGCACGTCGAGGACTAATTTTTGTGAAATAACGAAGTAGATGCCCGCCTGTTTTCAAAAGGGGGACGATGCGTTTATATGTACGCCCC
>CAUPUT010000192.1:0-3760 GCA_963514615.1 uncultured Treponema sp. | reverse complement strand
TATAAAGAAGAAAAAAGTTGTTGAATGTACTGCACAGGGGGCTTTGCACTCCGAAACCGAAAAAAACCATGTAAGGAATAGCTATGGAAGACACGGTACTTGAAATTAAAAATCTTTCAAAGTCTTTTGCTAAAAACAAGGTATTGGAAAATATCAGTTTGACGGTGAAAAGAGGGGCGGTTGTCGGACTGATGGGAGAAAACGGCGCCGGAAAATCGACGATGATGAAGTGTCTGTTCGGGATTTATGCGAAGGACGAAGGACGCTTTTTCCTTGAGAATAAATTGATCGATTTTAAGTCTCCCAAGGATGCGCTGGAAAACGGTGTAGCGATGGTGCATCAAGAGCTGAACCAATGCCTTGACCGTACTGTAATGGATAATCTCTTTTTAGGAAGGTATCCTGTGCGGTTCGGCGCGGTTAATGAAGTGAAGATGCAAAAGGATGCGGACGCGCTGTTTGCGTCTCTTAAAATGAATGTGAATGCACGCACGATTATGCGCACAATGTCCGTTTCGCAGCGGCAGATGGTAGAGATTGCGAAGGCTGTTTCGTATAACGCGAAGGTTATCGTGCTGGATGAGCCGACGTCTTCTTTGACGGAACCGGAAGTTATTAAACTGTTTTCTATTATACGGTCGTTAAGCAAGAAGGGCGTATCGTTTGTATATATCTCTCATAAAATGGATGAGATTTTTCAGATATGCAGCGAGGTGGCGGTGCTGCGCGACGGGCGGCTGACGCTGGCAAAGAATATTCACGACACGAATATGAATGAATTGATTTCGGCGATGGTCGGGCGTTCGTTGGAAAAGCGCTTCCCCGATGTGGATAATGAGGTTGGGGAGGATTATTTTGAGGTGCGGAATATTACAACCCGCTATGAACCTCAGCTAAAGGATATTTCTTTTACGGTAAAAAAGGGAGAAATTTTCGGGCTGTACGGGCTGGTCGGCGCGGGGCGGAGCGAGCTTTTAGAAAGCATCTTCGGTCTTCGCACTATTGCATCGGGCGAGATGCTCTTGGACGGTAAGAAGCTCCATTTTTCCAATGCGAAGGAGGCGATGGACTATAACTTTGCGCTGGTAACCGAGGAGCGGAAGTTCAACGGAATGTTCGCCAAAGCGTCCATTAAATTTAATACCGTTATTGCGAATATTGAAACCTATAAAACATTCGGCGTGCTGTCAAACCGCAAAATGCAGGAGGCTGCCGACCGTGAAATAAAGACGATGCACACAAAGTGTGTTTCTGCGGATGAGCTGATTAGCGCGTTGAGCGGGGGGAATCAGCAGAAGGTGATTATCGGTAAATGGCTTGAGCGCCAGCCCGACATTCTTTTGCTGGATGAACCGACCCGCGGTATCGACGTCGGGGCGAAGTACGAAATTTATCAGCTTATTATCAATATGGCGAAAGCGGGAAAGACGATTATCGTTGTTTCGAGTGAGATGCCGGAAATTTTAGGCATTACCAACCGCATTGCCGTTATGTCGAACTACCGCCTTGCCGGTATTGTCGATACCGCTACCACCGATCAGGAAGCGCTGTTGCGGCTTTCCGCTCGGTACCTATGATGTATAGCCTATAACGAGGTAACTCTAAAAACTCAGATTGGATTTTTAGAACCACCTACTATTGGATACGATTGAACACGGATATTTACCGGAGGATAGGATGAAAGATACACCCGAAAATAGTACACAGTACACGTTCTCGCAGGAACAAATTGCGCAGGCGGATACGGCAAAGCTCTTGGAGGAAGATGCCGTTCTTGCCGAATATACGGAGCGGCTTGATGCATTGCGCAAAAACGGAGTGAACAAGGTTTCCGCATTGACGCAGGAAATTGCCGCCGTACGCAAAAATAAATTGATAAGCGCCGAGGAAAAAAACACCCGGATTGCAGCCTATCGTAAAGAGATTGAAGATGCTAAGACCGTTGCGGCGCGGCATAAAGATGAAGAAAAAGAGCTGACGCATAAGGCGATACAGCGGGTGAATGCGCTTTCCGATGCTTTTGAGCAGGAAGTAAAAAAGAATGAAAATGCAAAGGCGGCGCGGTATAAGCAGGAATACGCGGAGAAGGTACAGAGCATTACGGAGGCGGCGGAGAAAAAGAAGCAGGAGATTACCGCCGCTTTTGCAGGGAAAAACTCCGAGGAAGAACGGCGTGAAGTACAGCTGGAGCTGACCGCTGCACACAATGCGTTTAAGTCCGCGCTTTTCGATGCGAAAAATCAGTATGAGGCAGCGCTCGGAAAGTGTAAAACGGCAAAACATCAGGTGTATGTCGATCGGGTACAGAAAAATATCCATTTGCGCAACAGTAAAACCAATTTTGCCGAGGATTTTAAACTCGGCTTAAAGGATTACGCCTATAAGTTTACCCCCGCGCAGTTCTTTTTAGCGAACGGATTGTACATTGCGATTGCGATCTTCTTTGTGGTCTGTATTATCGTTGCTCCGCTTTCGGGAAGCGGCAATTTATTGACAATTTCCAATATCCTGACGATTTTGGAGCAATCTTCGGTGCGTATGTTCTACGCGCTGGGCGTTGCGGGGCTTATCCTGCTTGCCGGTACGGACTTGAGTGTCGGCCGTATGGTCGCGATGGGCGCGGTGGTTACCGGCTTAATTCTCCATCCGGGAACGAACATCGTAACATTCTTCGGTATGGGACCGTGGGATTTTACCGCACTGGCGATGCCGGTACGGGTAGTGCTTTCGCTCGGAATTTCCATCATCCTCTGTGTGATATTCAGCGCTTTTGCGGGCTTCTTTTCGGCATGGCTGAAAATTCACCCCTTTATTTCGACGCTCGCGACGCAGCTGATTATCTATGGTCTCTTGTTCTTCGGGACGAGCGGTACACCGGTCGGTTCCATCGACGCCGGTATTAAGGACTTTTTCGGCGGACGGTGGGAGCTCGGCGTTGTAGGCGGCGAATTGGTAACCTTCCCCAAGCTGATTATCCCCGCGGTTATCGCCATCGCGATTGCGTGGTTTATCTGGAATAAGACCGTACTCGGCAAGAATATGTACGCGGTCGGCGGCAATGCCGAAGCCGCAAGCGTGAGCGGTATCAGCGTATTCAAGGTAACGATGAGCGTGTTTATTATGGCGGGGATTTTCTACGGCTTCGGTGCCTTCTTCGAGGCGTTTAAGGCAAATGCGAGTGCAGGTACCGGACAGGGGTATGAGCTGGACGCAATCGCTGCCTGCGTAGTCGGCGGTATTTCGTTTAACGGCGGTATCGGTAAGCTGGAAGGCGCGGTGCTCGGCGTTATCATCTTTACCGGTTTAACGTACTGCTTAACCTTCCTCGGCATCGACACTAACTTACAGTTCGTGTTTAAAGGCTTTATCATCATCGCCGCCGTAGCCCTCGACAGTGTGAAGTATTTAAAGAAGAAATAAAGCGCAGGGTAATCGTGCCAGACGCTTATATTGATATTCCCCGCAGAACAAGTGAGGCCATTCGACCAGAGTAACGTCAAGGAATTGACATCCGTGTCAATTCCTTGACTGCCGGTTTTTTCCAAAAACCGGTTTCTGCTACCACCCCTGCCATCCTTGGCAGTTCTGACTGCGGTTCAAATGGTCTCACGGCCTCATTTGTTCTGCGTTCTTGCTTTATTTGTCTGGTACGATTTCCCTTTTTCTGAAATAAAAGTGCACGAAATTTTCCTAAAATTTCGTGCGAAAGGAAAACAAACGTATCAGCACCGCCACGGATGGCGGTGGTTCTACGTAGCAG
>CAUPUT010000191.1:0-3786 GCA_963514615.1 uncultured Treponema sp. | reverse complement strand
GTGTGTTGATACTCGGCTGTTTTTCCATTATATTGGGAGACAGTATGAGTGATCTGGAAAGTGAGATACAGCGGCGCGGATTAATAAAGGTATCGCGTGAGGGTGATCAAAAAGAGAGTCCATACCGCCGCGTTGCAAAGTTTTTATATTTAATCGGAGAGGCGCAGGCAGCAAAGGTACTGCAAAAGCTCACCCGCGAGCAAATCGAAAAAGTAGTAGCGGAAATGCTGACCATCCGCTATGTCGATAAGGACGAAGCCGCCTATATTTTAAGCGAATTTACGGCGCTTTATAACGAAGCGAAGAATTCCGTCGGTGGCGTGGAAACCGCTCAAGGGATTCTGACGGCGGCTTTCGGCGGGGAAAAAGCGCGGGAGATTATCGAGCGGGCAATACCGCCTGCTGCCGAGCGGCCGTTCGATTTTTTAGACGGTATCGACGGAGAAAAGCTCAAGCGGCTCTTAGCGGACGAAATGCCTGCGACGCAGGCGCTCGTGCTTTCTCAACTGGAACCGAAAATAGCGGCCTCCTATATTACCGGCTTAAACGATGCGGAAAAGAAAGACATCGTGCTCCGCCTCGCGCGGCTTAAAACCATCAGTCCTGAAATTTTGCAGACGGTAAGCACTTCGATGCGCGAAAAGTTTACCCGCATACGGACAGGCTCGGCTACCGAAGCGATTGACGGCCGCGCAGTACTTGCCGCTATTTTACGGCGAAGCGATTCCGAAACGGAACAGTTTATTTTACAGAACATCGCAGAAGCCAATCCCGAACTTGAACAAAATATCCGCGAACGGCTTTTTACTTTTGAAGATGTGCTCATTGCAGACGACCGTTTTTTACAGAAAAAATTATCCGGTATGGAAAGCTCAGTAATTGCCGCATTGATTTCTTATAAACCGGAAGTCTTTGTCAAAAAAATCCTCAATAACATTTCTAAAAACAGACAGCAGTTCATCCTTGACGATCAGGCGTCGAACCCCGTTTCCGTGCGGGAATGCCGCGAAGTTACCAATCGTTTTTTACAGGAATTGCGGAAAAGCTGGGAAGACGGCGAGCTGCTCTTATTCGGAAAGGACGGAGATGACGTATGGATAACCTAATCCACGGGTTTAAAATTATTTCAAAAACAGCGCTTGACGAAATGCAGGCGGAGGGTATTCTTGCGCAGCATTGCGAAACCGGACTTGAAGTTTATCACATTCATAACGATGACAGTGAAAATTTATTTGCGTTTGCTTTTATGACCCCGCCTGAAAACAGTTCGGGCGTTGCGCATATTCTGGAACATTCGGTACTCTGCGGTTCAAAAAATTATCCGCTGAAAGATCCTTTTTTAATCCTTTCCAAGCAGAGCGTTAAAACGTTTTTGAATGCGATGACCTTCCCCGATAAGACCGTGTACCCTGCATCGAGCATCCTCGAAAAAGATTATTTTAATTTGATGTCGGTGTACGGCGATGCGGTGTTTTTTCCGCTGCTTAAACGGGAAACCTTTGAACAGGAAGGTCATCGGCTTGAACGAGATGAAAAAGGAAACCCGTATTTTTCCGGCGTGGTGTTAAATGAGATGCGCGGCGCGTATGCGGATTTCGATTCCGGCGTAGACCGTGAACTGCGGCATTCTCTCTTGCAGGGGACGGTGTATGCGCACGATTCAGGCGGCTTTCCGCCCGATATCGTCAAGCTCAGCTATGAGGACTTTTGCGCTTTCCATAAAAAATACTATCATCCGGTAAACTGCAAGGTCTTTTTGTACGGTAACATCGAAACCGAAAAGCAGCTCGCCTTTTTGCAGGATCGTTTCTTGCGGTTTTTTGAACCGGCGGAAAAGCCGCCGCTCATTCCGGCTATTACGCCCTATCCCGCACCCCGCGTGTTTTCGGCAACGGCGCCCGCAGGCGAAGGAAAAAATCCCGACAAGCTCACGGTAACGATGAATTGGCTGCTGCCCGAAAGCGCCGACATCGACCGGCTGATGGACTGTATGTTTTTGGAGGAGCTGTTGCTGGGACACGACGGAGCGCCCTTGCAAAAGAAACTACTCGACTGCCCCTTTGCGGAGGATGTGTATCCGTACAACGGCGGACAGGCAGACCTGAAAAACATCTGCTTTACGCTCGGCCTTGCGGATATCGATAAAAGTGCGGAAGGTCAGTTTGAAGCCTTCATCCTTTCCGGCCTTGAAGACATTGTTCGGAACGGTTTTGAACCTCAGCTGATTGAAACCGCGCTCAATTCCCTCGATTTTTATAACAGAGAAATTACCCGTTCCGGCGGCCCTTTTTCGCTGGTTTTGATGCGGCGGGCGCTCCGCGGCTGGATACACGGCTTTGCGCCGGAGGCTTCGCTCCGTTCCATACCTGCTTTTCAGCGGCTGAAACAACGGCTTTCCCAAAACCCGCATTACGCTCAAGACCTCATCCGTACGCTGCTGCTTGATAATCCCCATCGGACAACCGTTTCCGTACGGCCGGACATTCACTTTTGCGAGAACATCGATGCGAGACTTGCTCAAGAAGCGTACCAAGCGGCGCAAAGCCTCTGCAGCGTAGAACACCATTCGGGTTCCGCCAAACAGACAGCCATACCCGTTAGCGGGCAAAAAGCGGATGCGGATACGGGGCTTAATACCAATGCGGTGACCGATGCCCAAGCGCAAAATCTTATTCCGCATATTTCAAAAGAGGAGCTGCCGCCGGTTGAGCCGCCGATACCCGAATGCCTCGAATATTTTGGCACGGTTCCCGTTATCATCCATGAACAGCCGACAAACGGCATCACCTATATGGACATCGCAGTTCCCGTCGATTCGCTTTCGGCGGAGGACTATACATACCTGACACTCTATACGTCTGCGCTTTCCTCGATGGGAACAAAAACGCAGAGCTGGGATGCCGTTGCGGCGGAATTCGCTTACCTGACGGGAGGTTTTTCTGCGGTTACCTTTTCCGCAGGCAGGCACCGGACATCCGAAGCCGCGGTGTTTTTCGATAATGCGCTCCGCACGGAAGATGTGGCGGATCGGGACTGGATTTTTATCCGCTCAAAAATGCTGCCCGAATATATCGAACCCGCGGTAAACCGTATTTTTTCGTATCTTAACGATATTTCTTTTGCCGACGAAAAGCGGTTGAAGGATATTTTTATTCAGCTGAAAAACGATCTTGACCCGCTGCCGTCATATTCGGGGCATACGTTGACTGCGCTGTACGCAGCTTCTGCCTATTCCGGTTCAAAACGGGCGGAAAATCTCTGGATGGGGATTCCTCAGTTGCGCTTTCTGCGCGGGCAGTATGCGGCTCTGGAGCAAAAACCGACGGCAATCGGTGAACTTGCGCGTAAACTTGAAGAAATACACCGAAAACTGATGCGCTCCGGCCTTATCGTGAAGGTGTGCGGAACGAGTACCGATGTGAGCGCTATCAAAAAAGCGCTCGCTTCCCATCTACCGCAGTTTGATTTTCCGCATCGCAGTACCGGCGGCTTTAGAACCGAAGCCTTTGAAAAACCGGCGGCGCTTTCAGCTTTTCCCAGCGCCGTACAGGTAGGCTTTGCGGCGCAGCTTCTGCCGGTTGCGTTCGATGAAACGGAATACGGCGCTGCTGTTGTCTATGCCCAGTGGCTTGAGACAGGAGCATTGTGGGAGGCAATCCGCGTAAAAGGCGGGGCGTACGGCGTTTCGGCATATCCCGATTCCGCAACGGCGCTGTTTACGATGACTACCTACCGTGACCCTGCGCCGCTCAAATCCTTGCGCAGTATACGGGATTGCATCGAAAA
>CAUPUT010000190.1:0-3801 GCA_963514615.1 uncultured Treponema sp. | reverse complement strand
CTGCGGGGAATACAACAAAATATCTGATGCGTTTACCTTGGAGAGAGATTATGTATAGACAGTATTTTCCGCTATTACAGAACCGAAATATTCACTATTTGGATGCTGCCGCAACTGCGCAGCGTCCGCAGGCAGTACTCGACGGCGTACAGGCGTACTATACCCGCAGCAACGGAAACGCAGGGCGCGGCTCCCATACCCTTGCGATGGAATCCTCCGCGTTAATCGAAGCTGCCCGTACTGCGGTAAGCGGTTTTATCGGCGCCGATGATTCAGGCGAGGTTATTTTTACCAAGAATGCAACTGAATCGCTCAATATCATTGCATACTGCTACGGATTAGAGCAGCTCCATGCCGGCGATGAAATAATCATTTCGATTGCCAACCATCACGCAAACCTTATTCCGTGGCAGTTCGTTGCGCGGAAAACCGGCGCCGTGCTGCGGTATGTCTACCTTGATGAACACGGCAACTTCGACATGGCGGGTTTTAAAGCCCTGCTCGGCAGCCGCACCAAGATTGTAGCGATAACCGCCGCCGTCAATACCACCGGCGTTGTCTTTCCGGTACAAGCGATTATCATGGAAGCGCATAAGCACGGCGCCGTCGCCGTTATCGATGCGGCTCAGTCCATCGCGCACTTTCCGCATGATGTTGCGGCATGGGATTGCGACTTTCTCGCGTTTTCGGGGCACAAGCTCTATGCAGAGTTCGGCGCCGGAGTGCTGTATGCCAAGCGCACACTGATCGAAAAAATGCCGCCCTTCCTCTACGGCGGCAGCATGATTGATTATGTCGGCGAGCAAACCAGCGAATTTAAAGCGGGCGGTGCAAAGTACGAAGGCGGCACCTTAGATGCCGCTGCGATTCATTCTTTACAGTTGAGTATCGACTTTTTGAAAAAGCTCGGGCTTGAAGAATTGCATAGCTATGTGGAAGGATTGCACCGCTCACTCTTAACCGCCTTAAAAAGCCTCGACTTTGTAGAAGCGTACTATACGGATGCGCAGCGGCGGGTACCAACCGTCGCCTTTAACGTCAAAGACGTCCATTCGCACGACACGGCGTATATTCTGGATGAGCAAGGCGTTATGGTCAGAAGCGGCCACCACTGCACACAGCCGCTGATGGACTACATGGGCATCAACTCCTGCTGCCGCGCAAGCCTCGGCATCTACAACACGCAGGAAGACATCGACGCCCTCGCCGCCGCCCTCAAAAAAGTGTACGAAATCTTTAAGCGGTAGATTGCGTAATGAGTGATGAACTGACTCTTTTTTTCGGCGGAGATATTTGCGGAACGCCGGGCGTTGATATTGCAGTACGAGTGATACCGGAGCTGCTCAAGGCTGAAAAACTTGATTTTATCATCGTAAACGGAGAAAATGCGGCGAAAGGCTCCGGCATAGAATTGGAACAAGCCGAGCGGTTATTTGCTGCCGGGGTTGATGTTATTACCGGCGGGAATCACAGTATGGAGCGATTTGACTTGCGAGCCGGTTTCGGACAGGAACCACGGATACTGCGCCCTGCAAACTACCCGCTTGCGCCGGGCAGCGGCATCATCACCGTGCGTAAACCGCAGGGGACGTTGACGGTACTGAATATCCAAGGAAGGGAAAACATGCGCCCGATCGATTGTCCCTTCCAAACGGCTGACCGTTTATTAGCGGAACAGGCTGACGGCATAGTTATGGTGGATTTCCATGCGGAATCGGTACAGGAAAAAGAAGCGCTCGCGTATTATCTTGACGGGCGTGTTTCCTGTGTGTTCGGCTCTCATACCCATACGCAAACCGCCGATGAACGTATCCTCACAGGAGGTGTCGGCTACATTAGCGATGCGGGTATGATAGGGGCATTCCATTCGATCATCGGCAGCTCTATTGAGGCTGCTGTAGCCCGAAGCCTCACGCTTACCCCGCAAACCTTCAACATACCGGAAAGCGGAGAAGCGATATTCTGCGGTATCATCGCAAAGGTATCGCCGGAAACAAAAAAAACGCTTTCGTTAAAACGGGTATATAAGGCGGGTATCTAAAGACCGGCTGTTCCGCAGGACGAAACCGCTCAACCGGTCGGTATTTCCTAAAATATTTTCTTATTCGTGCGGAGGGTTTAATACCCCGACTTTGCATCGGGGTATGGTGATTGCCTGCTTGTTAGAGCAATGCCAGTATCTTGGCTTTATCAATAAATCCGAGAGAGCGTTTAACTTCTTTTCCGTTTTTGAAAAGGATGAGCGTCGGAATACTGGTAACGCCGAATCTTACTGCAAGGTCTTGCTGTTCGTCTACATTGACCTTCGCGAGAACGGCTTTTCCGTTAACTTCCTTTTCAGCTTCTTCAAAAACAGGACCAAGCATCTTACAAGGTCCGCACCACGGCGCCCAGAAATCTACTAATGCCGTTTCAGCCCCATTGATTGTCTTATCAAAATTTTCCTGATTTAAGTGTAGTACAGCCATACCAATTTCCTCCATAAAATTCGAAATATGTTGTTTGCCGGCTAACCGGTAATTATCTATTCAGATACTATTAAGATACAAAAAAAGAACGCTATCGAATAGAGGATATGCATTTTTTTCCTGTTTAGATAAATTCAACTACTGAAACGGCATCAGACTTATGCATTTCTCATTACACAGAATGCAACACAAGCCATAAAATATAGTATTCCGTATAAAGCCTTAATGCTCCTTTATTTTTTACTTTTGCCAAACCGGGCGTACTGACAATCGCATCTGCCAGATTGCGAATACGATCGGAAGTTAATTTAAAAAAAGACTGCGTCCTATGCGCTATCTTTACCTGATCTCGGATAAATGAATTAACATCCTCGGTATTTTGCTTTCTAATTACCGGATCGATAATTGTATTCCACAGATCGAGCTGTTCAATAATACAATCCTGTAGGCTTTTATTTGCAGGAATAAATTCAGCTTGCAGTTCGCTCGCAATTTCTCGTGGTGAAATTTTTTTATTAGTAGTTCCCGGTTGCTGCGGTAAAGATTCGGTTTTAGAATTTCCCGTCCGAGCGGTGTGACGCGCCTTCTTTGGCCGCATAAAGAAAGCAATAATAGAAGATATGATAGGAATCGTATACCAAAAAGGCAACAGAATTTTTGCATCCGTTAAAAGTTCTTGCTTATTCATCATAAATAAGTCGGTATAGGACAATAACTGGTCACGGGAAAATATTCTCCGAATTTCCGCAGCTTGATGTTCCGTAATACGTTTATCGGCTGAAAGCATTGGAATAAACGGGGCGCCTAGTAAGGCATACAATATTGGTACGTATTCCGCACATAAGGTCTTTAATAATTGGTTAAATGCCGAATCGGTGTGCATTGCTTCGGTTTGTTCAAACCGTATCAGCTGCTGATACCATTTCTTTAAGCAAACATCCCGCAATTTTTTTCGGTTATCGTTTACCAACGAGATAATCAATGGTACCGTTTTATCCAGCATGATGTAGTATCGCTCCCCATCGGGAGTTTTAAAGCTGAGCAGATCGGGTAAATTAGCATCACCGTCCGCAGCGGTTTTTCCATGTATATATTCCTCAAGATCCTTTTCACTATATTGCCCAAGCAGCGGTACCCCGCGGGAATCTTTAAAATTAACAATGGCTGCCTTATTAAAATAATATGGAGGTTTTTGGAGTGCCAGATCAAGATTCTTTAATGCAGTTTCCCGTTGAAGTGCCTGCTGTGTCTTATTCCGGTAATAGTTATTGAGGTATTCAATAATAAAGATAGCCTGCAAAATGGTGATTTCATCGCTCATTTTTTCGGTTTT
>CAUPUT010000189.1:0-3821 GCA_963514615.1 uncultured Treponema sp. | reverse complement strand
TGGCTAAATTCAGATTTCGCGGACGGAACCTCATCTTTATGCTGATTATGGCAACAATGATGATTCCGTTTGAAGCTATTATGATACCGCTGTACATGATTGCAACGAAGCTGCATATTCAAAACACATACACGGGGCTGATACTGCCCTTTATGGTGAGTGCCTTCGGTATTTTTATGATGCGCCAATACCTTATCACCTTCCCGAATGAGTTTTTGGATGCGGCGCGCGTGGATGGAATGCACGAGTTTTCCATCTATTCGCACATCGTGCTGCCGAACTGTAAACCCGTTATCGCGACGCTCGCTATTCTTTCGTTTAGAACGCAGTGGGATAACCTGCTGTGGCCGCTGCTGGTTTCTCAGTCCGATACGATGAAAACTATCCCACAGTACATCACCTCATTTACAGCCGAACGGAGTACCGACGAAGGCGCAATGATGGCCGCCGCCGTTATTGCCAGTATCCCGATGATGTTGATTTTCTTCGGGCTTTCCAAATACTTTATTGGGGGGTCGGTTATCTATGAATCCCGCAAAGGCTAACCACCTTTTGAAATATACGGCACATCTGCGTTGTCGCTACGCCGAAATAAATGCTCAACGTACAGCAAGTACGCCTCCGCTTTATTTCGGCTAGGCTCCTAACATCTGTACCGTCTATTTCAAAAGGCTTACGGAAAGGGGCATCTACTGTGTCGCATTGCCAAAAGCGTACATTCTTGTACGCTTTTGGCAGCGACTACTCAAATGACTTCCGTGACAAAATAAATGTTAGGTTGAAACGGGTACTAGATAAAATTTTTTGATTTTATTTGATACATTAACTCAGGAATTGCTTCCGACGCAATAAGCTAGATTCGATCTGTTAAGATTTCCTCATAATCATGAACGATCTTGTTTCTTAATCCAATAATTTTTGTCGAGTTGCATACGGAACGGAAATTCCCGAATGGGCGCGAATCATTTTGCAGGGTGATGAGGTTGATAAAATTCAAAAGATGAGTGAGTTCAGCAAAAAATATGTAAAGTTTGCATCGGCACGCGGACAAGATGTGGATTTACTCAAAGCGTGGGCAGCTGCGGATGCAGCGGATACCATTTCGCACAGCATTACGTAAAACGTAACCAGCGAATTGGGGACGGCAATTCGGGGGAATAAAGACGATGCTGCGACGGTCAAAATAGCGGAGCAAGCAATCGGCATTTTCGCTGCGAATAAAATCAGCGGATTTGAAAAAAGCCGCGAGTTTTGGCTTAAAATGCGACAGTCTTCCGGCAAAACCGAATTCGAATACATTGTCTTGTATGCAATCGATAAAGATAATTTCCAAGACCAAATCGATGCAGCATTAGGCAAGATTTCCGTCAAAAACGAGCAGGTCAAATAAGCTCTTTCCCGCATTAATGAATTAGTCAAAATGTTTGCCTTACGCGCAACTGCGGTTTCCGAAGACCGATGAAAATCAAGAAATTGCAGCGGAGTGTATCTACGCCCGCTGTAGTCGTCTTATAAGATATCCAATAGAAAATGTTGAGTGTTAATCCTGACGTTTTCGGACTATAATTTTAATCGCTTGATATCAATAGCGCTTAATCGTATACTAAAAATGTATTTTAAAAGAAGATCGTAGTATCGATGTTGCTTGGCTTGTGGCCTATTATGCACCACGCGTTACAAAAGGAAAACCATGAATGTATACGATTTGATTGCAGAACATTACAGCGAACTTTTCCCGCTTGAGGCGGAAAAGCTTGATTTTATCCGGCACCTTTGTCCGTTGCCGGGCAGATTGTGTGATGCAGGTTGTGCAACCGGCGACCTTGCGGTGGATTTGTATAAAGAAGGATACAGCGTATACGGGCTCGACTTAAATGCAAAGATGATTGGAATCGCAAAAGAGAAAGCTTCGGGTATCCGCACATCCGGAGAGTTGGCATTTCATCAAGCAAACATCGCCGATATTCTGCAATTCGGTATATGTAACGGCGTACTGTGTTTCGGCAATACGCTCCCGCATCTACCTGATGAAACGGCACTCCGCCATTTTTTCAGCGCTGTGTATCAGTCTTTACAAGCGCACGGTGTTTTTATTGTTGAAGTCCTCAACTACGACCGAATCCTTGCCGAGAAAAAAATGGACTTTAAAGATAAAGAAACGGACGCCTTCATTTTTAAGCGGCGCTATGATTTTTTACCGGACGGAAATATCAAGTTTACCATAGAGTTTATTGACAAGCAGCGCAATACCGTAGGTTCGGACTTTACGGTGTTACATCCGTTACAGCGCAAAACACTGTTAGCTTTATTCGAGCAGGCAGGCTTCCAATCCGTTGCCTCTTATTCGGATTACAGCTTTACCGAAAGCTGTGCAGAAGATTATGCCGTAGTGTACACAGCAAAGAAATAATCGGAATAATTCCGTATCATCATTTTGATAATGATAATTCCGTAATTCTCAATATAAGGTTTGTTTATGAGAAATCAAAAGCTCGCTTGCTTGTTTGTAATTTTTTTTACAATTATTGTGATAAACGGTATATCCGCAGAAAGCGCCAAAGATTATAAAGTGCTGATAGGCATGGATCATGAAAAAGTGATGCAGCTTAAAGAAATTAAAACGCTGGTAATCGATGCGGAATTTTTTTCTCAAGAAGATATCGCGCAGCTTCACAAAAACGGAAACGTCCAAATATTTTCTTATTTAAACATCGGCTCTATCGAAAC
The DNA here is from genome assembly GCA_963514615.1 of uncultured Treponema sp. Classification (GTDB taxonomy): domain Bacteria; phylum Spirochaetota; class Spirochaetia; order Treponematales; family Treponemataceae; genus Treponema. The sequence goes on along the minus strand of CAUPUT010000189.1, from coordinate 1,094 downwards.
ATTCCGCGATGACTATGCAGCATTTGCGGATATCGTTTTAGGACACTACGAAAATTGGGACGAAGAACAATGGGTAAATGTTGCGAATAAAAGATGGCAAAAAAGGATAAAACACAAAGCGCAGCTTTTGTCTCAAAAAGGCATAGACGGTTTTTTTCTTGATAACGCTGACGTTTATTATCATTATCACACACCCGAAATATATCAAGGACTCATAACTCTCTTACACGAAATACACACGGAAAATAGACCCATTATCATTAACGGCGGAGATATGTTTATCACCGAAGCGATGCAGCAAAATTCCATTAAAGGAATAATACGCGGGGTCAATCAAGAAAGCGTATTTACCGAAATACATTTTAAAACTAATACGTTCGGAGCAAAACCGGTAGAAGACAGAGCATATTTTATGGAATATCTGGCTCAATGTAAAACGTATGGACTCACCGTCTATGTACTCGAATACGGCGCAACGAAAAAACTGACAAAAGAAATAAAAGCATATTGCGAGCGCAACGGATTTACCTACGACATATCCTATTCAGTGGAGCTGGATAAGCTGTTTTGAGTTTAAGGGAATTTCTAAAAATCTCCACTTGAATTTTCCGCGATGCCTATATGATTTTATAAACAAAAGAAAACCATTTAGAGCATACTATAACCATTTAGAGTAGCACATAAAAAATATTTCCAATGTAGTTTTCCGTTATCACATTTTCATGGAATAACTATGAATATTTCTTTATCAGAATCCGTTAAAGGAAGATTAAATGAACTTTTAGATTACTTTAATATTAATGTTATGGAGATTAAGAAACTGTTCTCATCGGAAAGCATTCCGATTGTATTACATAAGGAAGAAATAATAAATCATATTTTTATGGCTGAAAATAAACCTTCTGTTCTCATTGACAGAGAATGAGAAATGTCTATAATATAACTAAGTTATATTTAATAGGTTTTGATGATGGCAAACGGAGATTTCGACCTGACGCATAAGAAAATACTGGAATACGGGAAAAAGATTTTCAAAGAAAAGGGCTTTGAAAAAGCCAATCTGCGGGAAATCTGTGCGCAGGCGGGTGTTACGA
>CAUPUT010000188.1:0-3823 GCA_963514615.1 uncultured Treponema sp. | reverse complement strand
TTTGCGGGAATATCTTTGAATAACGGATTCACAGCGTCCTTCCTTTGCATCATATGCGGGGCTTTTTAAAGCTCACCGGTTTTCCCTTAAGCTTATTTGCGATGTATCGGTGGTAAATAGTCTACTATATATCTGTTATTGGAGGAAGATTATGAATAATTATTTTATGATGAACGAAACGGTCTTTGACGTTACGGAACGGTACCCTGAAACAATCCGCTATTTGGCGGGAAAGGGGTTTACGCCGCTCACCAATCCGGTCATGCGTAAATTGATGGGAAAGAAAATCACGCTTGAAAAAGCTTTTCTTTCTAAGAAATTGGATATCGATTTATGCGAGCGGGAATTGGTTGAAATTATCGAACAAAACGCTTCGTCGGGTTTAGCGCATATCGATCTCAGTTTAAAGGTAAAAAGCGATAATCCTCTTGAGCCGGATGACGGAAAAAAGACGGTGAGGATTGAAGGTGTTCTGCCGTGCCCGATACGGATTCCGCTGTTGGAAAGTTTTGAATTATTTTATTCCGATTATATTAAAACACATCAGGAAGAATTGGAAAAGAAAAACTATAAAATCAGGTATGATTTAAGATCGGCTAATCTCGGTATTGATTGGATAATCGATCAGGCAAAAACCGGTAAAAAAGAAAACCTGCCGGATGTGCTCCTGTCTGCCGGTTTTGAACTGTTCTTTGACAAAAAGCTGATGGGTTCTTTTATTGAAAACAAGGAATTTCACTGTGTACTCGATACGGTCAATAAAGATTTTTGCAATGACTATATCGATTTGCGAGATGAGAAAAAAAATTACGCCATTATCGGTGTCGTTCCTGCAATTATGATTGTGAATACTGCGCTGTTGGACGGCAGAAAAATGCCGGAAACATGGGAGGATATTTTATCTCCCGAATTTGAACATTCCGTCGCTATTCCGTTCGGTGATTTGGATTTATTTAATTCGGTTATTCTCAATATCTACGCACGTTTCGGGGACGAAGGGATTAAAAAATTAGGCAAAGCGTGCAGTGCCTATATGCATCCCGCTCAAATGGTCAAAGGCGGTAAAGCCGCGGCTGTGCAGCCTGTGGTCAGTATCAGCCCTTATTTTTTCTCTAAGATGATAGACGAACGGACGCCTCTTAAAACGGTTTGGCCGGAAGACGGTGCGATTGTCGCTCCCATTTTTATGCTGGTAAAAAAAGATACCGAAGCGCTCACAAAAGATTTTGTGTCGTTTTTCCTTTCGGAAAAGACCGGTACGGTTTTTGCACAAAGCGGTTTCTTCCCGTCTACCAATCCGTCCGTCGATAATCGTTTATCGGCTGATAAAAAATTCTCGTGGGTAGGTTGGGATTTTATCTATCAAAATGATATCGGTGTAGTATTGGAAAAAATTAAAGCCGATTTTGAAACCGCTGTCGGCAGCAGCTCCGAAAGCCACCGATAAAAAAAGACGGCGTTGTAGAACTGCTGGTTTTACAACACCGCTTATGAGATACACGTTATTTAGCCTTTTACCGAGCCGATTGTCAGCCCTTTCACAAAGTATTTTTGCAGGAAAGGATAAAGCAGGATAATCGGCAGCGTCGAAACGATAATGACAGCGGCTTTAATCGAAATACCGATAACCGACATATCTGCGCTGCCGGCTCCATCCCCCATTGTTGCTGTACCGTTGACGATATTGCGTAAGAACAGCATAACGGGGAACTGTGAAGACTTTAAGTAAATTAATCCGTTAAACCAATCATTCCAAAAGAATACTGCCGTATAGAGACCGATTGCCGCTAAAGCAGGGGTTGAAAGCGGAATGACAATCTGCGTAAAAATTCTAAAGTAGCCGAGTCCGTCTATCAATGCAGCTTCTTCCAGTTCATGCGGAAAGGCTTTAAAAAAGTTTATCAAGATAATCAGGTGGAACTGATTGATGGCAAAGGGAAGCAATATCGCAAATACCGTACCCGTTAAATGTAATGAAGAAATAAGCAGATAGGTGGGGATTAAACCTCCCGAAAAAAACATCGAAAAGACTATCAGCTTCATGATGATACCGGTTCCTCGTAAAAATTTCTTTGAAAGCGGATACGCAAAGGTCGAGGTAAAACAGAGTGCAATAAGGGTGCCGAAAAAGGTATAGAAAATAGTATTACCGTACGCTTTAAAGAAATTCGGATATGTGAATATTTGTTTATATGCCGCAGTTGTAAACCCCACCGGTAGAAACGATACTTTGTTCTGCATAATAGCGGCAGGGTCGGAGAAAGACAGGGCGATCATATATATAAACGGTACAATGCAGATGAGTACGACAAATGCCATCACAATAAAGAGAATAAGATTAAAAATGCTGAACGACTTTTTTCTTGATTGCATAGTTCACTCCGTATTAACAGATGTTTTTTTAATAGATACTTTCGTCAGTGAGGCGTTTGCTTGCAGCGTTTGCAGAGGCGACAAGAACAATGCCGATAACGCCGGTAAATAATCCGATTGCCGTTGCATACGAATAATTTTGATTTGCCAAACCGGTACGGTATACGAGTGTTGCGATAATATCACTGACATCCGCATTGTTCGGGGTATACATCAGCAGGATTTTTTCAAAGCCGAGCGTCAGTAATCTGCCGATTTCCAGAATAAGCATCACCATAATAGTCGGCAGGATAGACGGTATGGTGATATACAGTATCTGCTGTAATTTTCCCGCACCATCGATCTTTGCCGCTTCATAGAGTTCTTCGTTAATCCCCGTAATTGCCGCGAGATAGATAATTGCAGTCCATCCCATATACTGCCATGTATCAGTGAAAATGTACAAAGTTCTAAAATAGGACGGCTCGTTCATAAAATAGATCGGCTGCATATCGAACGTGTTTTTTAACAGAAGATTTAAAATACCGGTACTCGGCGAAAGAATTTCTGCTGCCATTGCAATAACGACAACGGTCGAAATAAACCGCGGCATATATGAAACCGTTTGTACGAATTTCTTAAAAAAAACAAAACGTATTTCGTTTAAGAGGAGTGCAAAGATAATCGGTATCGGGAAGTTAATCAGTAAATTCATCAGTGATAGAGTCAGCGTATTTCTAAATGCACGCCAAAAGGCAGGGTCTTTAAAGAACATCGTAAAATAGCGCAGCCCAACCCATTCGGTACCGAATGCGCCGAGTCCCGGACGATATCGTCTAAATGCAAGAACGTTGCCGAAAATCGGAACATATTTGAATATGATAAAATAAAGTAAGGGCAGCAGAAGCATCGCATAAAGCTGCCAATATTGATGAAAATAGCGTTTAGTTCTTTGATTCATAATGTTAAAAAATAATACGCCTGCAAAGCGATGCTTATACAGGCGTAAAATAGGCGGTTATTTTCTTACGTGTTCGTTATAGAGCGTAAGGTATTTTTCGATGCCTGCATTATTCATTTCCGCAACGTAGGTATCCCAATCGGTATCAAGATCTTTTTTACCGGTGATAAAATCGTTGTTCCATTTTTCAAATGTGTCTAAAAGAGGCGTGCGTAAGATACCCGCTTCTTCGGCAACGGCATCATCAAACAGCGGGGTAGGGGGAATCGGCTGGATCGCCATATCCATCTTTTCTACTTCGGCATTGATGCGGGCATAATTGTCGTCGTATTTGGTCATTTCTCTGCTGTTAATCCATACCAGCTGCGTCGTATCGGCGCCGCATCCGTATTTTAACTGCATCGTCTTGTAAATACCTTCAGGAGCTTCGGTAATTTCTTTTGCATACTTAATTTTTCCGTTCTCCATAGTATAGGTTACGCCTTCTACGCCGAGACACCAGAGTTTTGC
>CAUPUT010000187.1:0-3827 GCA_963514615.1 uncultured Treponema sp. | reverse complement strand
CAACGTCTTCGTATATACCGCACTTATTCGGTTTAATAATGCAATAAAAATACATTTATTCGGTCGAAAAACGCAGATATCTATTGAATATTCGGTCGAAAAACGCTATCTTTGACGGAGAGGTACCGTATTTATGGAACGTACGATATTACATCAACTAATCAACTGGAAGAATAAGAAGAACCGTAAACCCCTGCTGATGACAGGTATCCGGCAATGCGGCAAAACGTACCTTATCCGTGAATTCGGTAAAAGGGCATTTGAAGAAACGGCATACTTTAATTTTGATGGAAATATGGGGCTGCAGTCGATCTTTGATTTCGATTTTAATGTTGAAAGAATCATCGATGAACTTGAAACCGCCGTATATGGACATAAAATTCTCCCTGAAAAAACGCTGATTATCTTTGATGAGATTCAAGATTGTCCGCGGGCAATACAGGCGCTTAAATACTTTTACGAGGAAAAGCCGGAGCTGCACATTATAGCAGCGGGTTCGCTGCTGGGAGTCGCGCTGCGTAAAGAAGGGATATCGTTTCCGGTAGGTAAGGTTGACCGGCTTGAAATGTATCCGATGAGTTTTGAAGAATTTGTCATTGCAGACGGCGGGTCGAAATATATAGACGGTATCGGAAAATATGAGCTTGACTGTGAGCTGCCTGCACTTTATACGGTTCCGATGGAAAAATATCTGAAAAACTACTACATCGTCGGCGGAATGCCGGAAGCCGTGCAAACGTGGATTGACACGCATGATTACCGTCAAGTAGAAGAAATACAGGAGCATATTTTAAAAGGTTATGCGGAAGATTTCGGCAAGCATACGAGCGCGGATACGGCAACAAAAATACGGCAGATTTGGGAGGCGATTCCTTCGCAAATAGCGCGGGATAACAACAAGTTCATTTTTTCCCGCGTAAAAAAAAGCGCGCGCTCAAAAGACCTTGAAGATGCGCTTGAATGGTTGGTAAACGCAGGTATTGCCTATAAACTGAATATGACGCCAACGCCGGAACTCCCCTTATCGGGAATGGCGGATAACACCTATTTTAAAGTATATATGGCCGATGTCGGATTACTCCGTAAAAAATCGAACATCCATTTTAAAACCATCCTTGAAGGAGATTCCGCGTATATACATTTTAAAGGTGCACTGACCGAAAACTACTGCCTCACTCAGCTAAAGTGTCTGGGCATAGAAAGTTATTTTTGGCGGACAAAGGCTGATGCGGAACTTGATTTTTTAACCGATTATGCAGGCGCCGTCGTCCCTATTGAAGTAAAGTCTGCGGATAATACCAAAGCAAAAAGCCTCCAGCTGTTTTGTTCCCGCTACGAACCTAAGACAGCGATTAAAACGTCTCTTAAAAATGTGGGTAGTAATGAGATCGGCTCTACCCGTGTGTGGAGCCTTCCGCTGTATACCTTATTCCGCATCAAAGATTATCTAGCGCCTCTCTACAAGTAGCGCCCCGGATATCCCCTGCTTGGTTTTAAACTTTGAATTGAGCGACCTCTTCCGTCAAGTTTTCGATACCTTGTTTCGTCTTTTGGGTAATGTCGTTAACCTCTTGTACCGCATTATTAATCTGCACCGCTCCTGCAGCCATCTCGTTCATGCTGTTCGTGATAATATGCGTAAGGTTATCCAGCTTTTTCATTTCGTCGGCAACGCCTTCTCCTCCTTTTAACATCTCTTGCGAGCTTGCCTGTACTTCTACCGTTACCGTGTTGATGTTTTTAATGGCAGTCAATACTTCCCTGCTTCCGTTTTCCTGCTCCCTCATCGCTTCGGTAAGGCGGGCGCTCATATCTTTTACCTGTTCGGCAAGGGTAAAAATCGCATTGAACTTTTCTTCTACCGTTTTAGACGAGGCGGACAATATTTCAATTTCACCGCTGAGCGTTTTGAGCGTTGTTGTAATGGTTTTACCTTGGGCTGCCGAATCTTCCGCCAGCTTACGGATTTCATCGGCAACGACAGCAAATCCCTTGCCTGCTTCTCCTGCATGAGCGGCTTCTATTGCCGCGTTCATTGCGAGTAGATTTGTTTGCGAAGCGATATGCTGAATAACGCTACTGGCTTCCATCAGCGAACCCGACTCTTCGGCTATTTTTCGCGTAACGGCATTGGATGTTACGAGCGTTGCCTTACCGTCTCCCGTTGCAGCGGTAAGGTCTTTTATGACGCTGTCCGTCTTGCCCAGCGTTTGTCCCATTGAAGCAATATTAGCAACCATCTGTTCTATCGATGAAGAAGATTGCGCCACACTCGAGACTTGAGCTTCTATGCCGGTATTGAGCTGTTTGATAGTGCGGACAATTTCTTCGACGGTTGCAGCCGTTTCGGTAACGCTTGCAGCTTGGATCATCGCCTGCTGCTTCACGCCGTCGATATTCGCACTGATTTCGTGTACGGCTCCGGCCGTTTCGGTCATGTTAGAGGCGAGTTCATTTCCGATTGCTTCCATCATACTGCTATTTGTACTGACAGCTTGTATCGACGCACCGATTTTTGCGATCGTATCGTTAAAGGAGGCGGCTATTTCGGTTATTTCGTCATTACCGGAAACAGGCAGCCGCACCGTTAAGTCCCCCTTGCCATACGCGATAACTTGCCGCAACGCCGCCGTAACATGAGTGAGCGAACGCAGTTTTCTTGTGATAATGATCGAAAGAACACTAACAATCAATACTATGGAAAGTATCAGCATTGCTGCCATAATGATTGTTCCTCTAATGACAGCTTTATATACTTCCGCCCGAGGAACCGTACATAACAAATACCACGGTTCAAAACCGCTATCGATGACAATCGGCGTAAGCATTGAAAACATATCTGTGCCGTTTTCGATTTGCTCAAAAATTCTGATATTTTGTTCCGAACCGACCATTACGGAATCGCGATTATTGAGCAGTGTATCAAAATCCTTTTTAACCGTTCCGACAAGACTTTTATCTTTATGCGTTACAATAACGCCGCTTGAAGAAATCAAACTACCGTGACCTGTTTCATAGAGTTTCAAATTATCCAATTCCTTCGCAAGGTTGGTCAAAGCTAAATCGATACCGAATACGCCCACCGTCTTATTATCGCGATTTTTCAGCGGAACGGTAAACGTCGTAACCAATATCTCATCGCCGGAACTGACTTTACTAAAGTATGGATCAAACTGCTGATCTTTTCCGGTGGTCAACGAATTAAGATACCAATCCGAAACCGTATAGCTACCGAGTAAATTTTCCGTTACAACCTGCGTTACCGTATCTTTATCAAAATACATAACAACACGTCCCGTATCGTCATGAAACTGCGTACCGGCATACGTTGCATCAAGACCGTCAAACTGATTCGGTTCATAACATGCCCACATACTAAAAAAACCGATACTGTCCTTCAAACTGTTTTCTATTATATCATGAAGAGTTCTGCGGCGTTCGGATGCATTTATCGTTTGCAGAGCCATAATCGAGGATCGCATAAGATGAGCCGTATCCAACGATTTTTTAAGTGTCGTCGCAGTAATTGTCGCATATTTTTCCGATAAGGTCAGAGCGGACGCAATAGCCTGTGTTTGTACGCTCTTATAACTATATCGAGTAATGACGATAAATATCGGAAGCAGTGTTATAGCGATACTAACCGCTATTAACACAATGAGCGTTGTTCGTAGATGCGTATACCGTTTTATAGACGCACTAGCGGGGGGGGGGGGGGGGGGGGAAAAAAAAAAAAATTTAAAAAAAAACCTCTCTTTTTTTTGGAAGGAGAGAAAAAAATAAAACACAGACCTCTCCCACCCAGAAACAGGGGGGTAGGTGCGCAA
>CAUPUT010000186.1:0-3859 GCA_963514615.1 uncultured Treponema sp. | reverse complement strand
CGGTTCCCTTCATTTTATTCTCTAAGGATAGTGCATGACAACGCCTTCATATTCAGCGGAAAATATTACGGTTTTAAAGGGGCTGGACGCCGTCCGCAAGCGCCCCGGAATGTATATCGGCTCTACCGGACCTGACGGGCTGCATCATTTGGTATACGAAGTCGTCGACAACTGTATCGACGAAGCGATGGCGGGCTATTGCGATACCATTTTGGTCGTATTGGAAAAAAACGATACCGTCAGAGTAGAAGATAACGGACGCGGTATTCCCGTCGATATTCACCCCGAAGAGGGCGTGAGCGCGCTGGAGTTGGTTTTGACACGGCTCCATGCAGGCGGTAAATTCGACAAAGGTTCGTATAAGGTGTCCGGCGGTTTGCACGGTGTCGGTGTTTCTGTTGTAAACGCGCTGTCCACCGGTATGGAAGCGATTGTTTGCAGGGACGGCTTTGAGTATGTACAAAAATTTGCACTCGGTGAACCGCTCGGCCCGGTTGCCAAACGGGGAGAAACGCAAAAGCGCGGCACTACCATCCGCTGGACTGCCGACCCGACTATTTTTACCGAAACGACCACCTATAACTTTGACGTACTGGCAGTCCGGTTGCGCGAACTCGCCTTTTTGAACAACACCATCAGCATCGTATTGAGGGATGAGCGGCTTTCCACACCCAAAGAAGTAACCTTTGCCTTTGACGGCGGTCTTTCTCACTTTGTGCGCTACTTGAACGAAAGTAAACAGGTGCTGCCCAAAGAACCGATCTATTTTGACGGTGAAAAAAACGATGTCATTGTTGAACTTGCAATGCAGTACAACGACGGCTATAAAGAAAACATCCTTTCTTTTGTCAACGATATTAACACGCGGGAGGGAGGTACCCACCTCGAAGGTTTTAAAACGGCGCTCACCCGCGTGATGAATGAATTCTTGAAAAAAAACGCCAAGCTTTCTAAAAAGATGGAAAAAGAAGAAAAGCTGATGGGCGAAGACGTACGCGCCGGTTTAACTGCGGTACTGTCGGTCAAAGTCCCTGAGCCTCAGTTTGAAGGACAGACGAAGACCAAACTCGGCAACAGCGATGTACGCAGCATTGTTGACACCTTTATCAATGAAAAACTCACCCTCTTTTTTGAGCAAAATCCGACCGAAATCGATAAAATCCTCGAAAAAGCAGTCGGTGAAGCAACCGCCCGTATTGCGGCACGCAAGGCAAAAGAAGCGACCCGCCGGAAAAGCGGCCTTGACAGCTTCGGACTGCCGGGAAAACTTGCCGACTGTTCTTCCAAAGACCCTGAAAAATGCGAAGTCTACATTGTAGAAGGTGATTCTGCAGGCGGTTCTGCAAAGAAGGGGCGCGACAGCAAGACGCAGGCGATTTTGCCGCTGTGGGGAAAGATGCTGAACGTCGAAAAAACCCGGCTCGACAAAGTACTCAGCAATGAGAAACTCCAGCCGATTATTGCAACGCTCGGTACCGGCATCGGCGAGGACTTTAACCTTGATAAAATCCGCTACCACAAGATTATCATTATGGCTGATGCCGACGTGGACGGTTCCCATATCCGCACGCTTTTACTCACCTTCTTTTTCCGCTATATGCCGGAGCTGATCGAGCACGGCTATGTGTATCTCGCGATGCCGCCGTTGTATAAAATTTCCTACAATAAGAAAGAATGGTATGTATACGATGATAGCGAACGGGACAGTATTTTGAATGAAATCGGGCGCAGCGTCAGCCCCGCGGTACAGCGGTACAAGGGTTTGGGTGAGATGGACGGCACGCAGCTCTGGGAGACAACGATGGATCCCGCCCGCCGCAAGATGATGCGGGTAACCCTGCCCGATGCGGTAGAGGCAGACCGGATTTTCAGCACGCTGATGGGCGAAGAAGTAGAGCCGCGCCGCAAGTTTATCGAAGAAAATGCGGTGTATGCAAATCTCGATGTGTAATGGAGCATAAAACGTGGAAGAGATAAAAACGCCGGAAGGCGGGGTGTTAATCCCCATTCCGATTGAAACTGAAGTAAAACGTGCATATATAGACTATTCGATGTCGGTTATTGTGAGCCGTGCCCTGCCTGATGTGCGGGATGGCTTGAAGCCGGTACACCGCAGAATCCTCTATTCAATGGAGGAGAAGAACTTGCGCTATTCGGGGCCGACGCGCAAATGTGCTAAGATTGTCGGTGATGTGCTGGGAAGCTATCACCCGCACGGCGATGCCTCCGTCTATGATGCGCTTGTCCGCTTGGGACAGGATTTTTCACTCCGGTATCCGGTAATCCATCCGCAAGGAAACTTTGGTACCATCGGAGGCGACCCGCCTGCAGCCTACCGTTATACGGAAGCAAAGATGGCGCGGCTTGCGGAGTCGATGGTAGAGGATATCAAAAAAGATACCGTTGATTTTATTCCGAACTTTGACGATTCTACGCAGGAGCCGACCGTTCTGCCCGGCAAATTTCCGTTCTTATTGGCGAATGGTTCAAGCGGTATCGCCGTCGGTATGGCAACCAATATGCCGCCGCACAACCTGCGCGAAATTGCTCAAGCGGTATCCGCCTATATCGACAATCCTGATATTACCATTGATGAGCTTGCCAAGTACATTAAGGGTCCGGACTTTCCGACCGGCGGCATTATCTTTGGTAAAAAGGGTATCCGGCAGGCGTTTAAAACCGGACGCGGGAAGATTTTAGTCCGCGGCAGGTTCAATATTGAAGTTGATAAAAAAGGCAAGGAAACGATTATCTTTACCGAAGTGCCCTATCAAGTAAACACCACGGCGCTCGTTGCGAAGATCGGCGAACTTGCCCGTGAAAAAGTGATAGAAGGGATTGCGGCAGTCAACGATGAAACCTCAGACCGCGCCGGCTTACGGCTGGTTATCGAGCTGAAACGGGGCGCAATCGCAAAGGTGGTGCTGAACCAGCTCTTTTCCAAGACCGCGCTGCAGTCCTCCTTCGGCGTTATCAACCTTGCATTGGTGGATGGGCGGCCGCAAACGCTGACGCTCAAGCAGCTGGTCGGCTACTTTGTTGCGCACCGGCAGGAGGTTGTTACCCGCCGCGTCCGCTTCGATCTCAAAAAAGCTGAAGAGCGCGCCCATATTTTACGCGCTCTTATCGTCGCCATCGACAACATCGATGAGGTGATTAAGATTATCCGCGGCTCCCGCGATACGGCAAGCGCCAAGAACGCACTGATGGAGCGGTTCTCGTTTGATGACATACAGGCGCAGGCAATCGTTGATATGCAGCTCAAGCGCCTCACCAGCCTCGAAATTGAAGACCTCCGCAAGGAATTGCAGGAGCTTGAACTGCTGATTGAACATTTGAAAGACCTCTTGGCGCATCCTGAAAAAATTCTTGCGCTTATTAAGCAGGAAACCGATGAGCTTGCAGAGAAATTCGGCGACGACCGCCGTACCGATATTGTCAGCGATGAGGTGGAAGAAATCAACATCGAAGACCTCATCAAAAAAGAGCAGATGGTAGTGCTGGTTTCCAACCTCGGCTACATCAAGCGGGTGCCGGTTACCGCCTACAAGCGGCAGAACCGCGGCGGCAAGGGTTCAAACTCGGCTGCCTTGGTTGAAGATGACTTTATCGACCAGATTTTCACCGCTTCTACACACGACTACATTATGTTTATCACCAATGAGGGGAAGGCGTACTGGGTTAAAGTACACGAAATCCCCGAAGCGAGCCGTACAAGCCGCGGTTCTCATATTAAGTCGTTGCTCGCCGTATCTTCCGACGAGGAAATTACCACGATTGTGTCCTTAAAAGAGTTTAGCAGTGACACATACCTACTGATGGCGACGGCGGGCGGCATTGTGAAGAAGGTGCAGACCGA
>CAUPUT010000185.1:0-3867 GCA_963514615.1 uncultured Treponema sp. | reverse complement strand
CTGCTTAACCTTCCTCGGCATCGACACCAACTTACAGTTCGTGTTTAAAGGCTTTATCATCATCGCCGCCGTCGCCCTCGACAGCGTGAAATATTTGAAGAAGAAATAAAGCGCAGGGTAATCGTACCAGCACCGCCACGGATGGCGGTGGTTCCATGCAGCAGCGATGTTTTTGCATAGCAAAAACTCGCGTTCAAAAATTGACAAGGAGGTCAATTTTTGAACATGCCACGGATGGCGGTGGTTCCACGCAGCAGCGATGTTTTTGCACAGCAAAAACTCGCCTTCAATGCGCCCAAGGATGGGCGTGGAATAGGTCGGCAACAAGTTTTGGAACAAAACTTGTCCTCTACCGATATACAAGAATGTATATCGTTAGAGAGGCATACGGATGTACAACAGTTGAAGATGGTTCAAATGCTTGCCCAATCTCCTGATTTTGCGATTTATATTTACTCGTCTGATACGTTTATTCGGCTTTGGAAATAAATTGCGAAAAATTTTAAAAATTTTTTGCAGAAGGAAGGCGGTGGTTCTCAGCATTTTATCTATCTGTCTGATGCGATTGTCCAGAGCAGTTTCCTTTAGTATTATATTTGGTATTACACAAAGAATTCCGAAACAGCAGGACGCGTATAGTTTTGTTCCAACATGGCCTTATGCGATAAGAACAGCGGATCGTCGAACGATTTTGCTTTTGTATGGCAATACACAATGCAGGCTTGACACTTTATGCAGATGCCGGGGACTAAAGAAACATCGTTTTTATCGATGGAACCCATCGGGCATACCGCCGCGCAAACACCGCAGTTGTCGCATTTCGCCTTATCGGTAATCGGCTTTGCTTTTAAAAAATTAACAGGCTTTCCATCGGTGCCGAGCGGCACGTAGTAGGCGGTAAGCGCTTCGTTTCGTTTTATTGCTAAATCGGGGAGCGGCTGTAAAGCGGTTTGAAGTTTTTCAAAAATGGAATCGGCAAATGTCGACAACTGCTCATTGTCGGCAGCATTCGGCCTCCCAATGCCTACTTCGGCAAACGCATGCTTACACACTACCGCACCGGCGCCGACTATCGAAAAATTGTTCTTTTTCAATTCGCCGTCAAGTTCGATCAAGGAATTATCAAAACTACGGTTTCCGAAGGTAACGATCACTATGACAGGCGTTTGGTTTCCTTTAAACAGCTCCTGCACAAAGGGCAGTACCTTATTCGGAATACGCCCTGCATACGTCGGCACGCCGAAAATGACCAAATCATCCGATGAATATACACGCGTTTCGGTATGAGCCACCGGTAACGTAAAATCATCTTTTTCAACAGGAACATTAAGTTTTTGCGCCAGTTTTGCGGCGAACTGTTCAACAACCTGCTTGGTATTGCCGGTAGGGCTAAAAAAAACCGCTTTTATATTTTTAATTGATTGCATACTCTTTTCCTTTTTAAGAGGATATTCTTAGAGCAAACACATCGGAATTCTGTTTTGCAATATCCGAATGCACTTGCACTTCGGTTGAAAAAGCCGCACAGGAATGTCTCAAAAGTTACTCACTTTTGGACAATCCCGTACAGATGGAAGGTTAACGCTTATTGGATCGTCTCCAGATATGCAGTTTTTCCGCTTCGGCGACAAGCCAATCACGGAAATCGGGATGCGCGATGGATATCAGCGCTTCTGCCCGCTGCCAAGCAGACATTCCTTTTAAATTGACCTTTCCGTACTCTGTAACAACCCAATGAGTATTAGCACGAGTATCGGTAACGACCGATCCCTCCGCAAGCGTCGGTCGGATACGGGATGCCTTTGTACCGTCTTTTTGATCAAAGGTGGAAGAAAAACAGATAAAGCTTTTACCTCCTTTGGACAAATAAGCACCGAGTACAAAGTCAAGCTGTCCGCCTGCACCGGAAATATGTCGTACACCGGATGTTTCTGCGTTGACCTGCCCGAACAAATCGATATCAATGGCGTTATTGATTGACACAAAGTTGTCAATTTGAGCAATCACCCGTGCGTCATTCGTATAGGACACGGGAGCCGCCATACATGCCGGATTGTTATTCACATAATCGTAGAGTTTCTTTGTTCCTGCGGCAAACGCAAATACTTGCCGCCCCGGATCAATCGCCTTCCGTGCGCCGGTTATTTTTCCTGCCTTAGCAATATCGACAAAAGCATCTACATACATTTCCGTATGCACACCGAGGTCTTTTAAATCGGATTTTGCAATCATCGCGCCGATAGTATTGGGCATACCGCCGACACCGAGCTGTAAACAGGCTCCGTTCGGAATTTCTTCAACGATTAGCTTTGCAGCGGCTTTATCAACCTCAGAGGGTTCTCCGCCTCCGCCAAGTTCGGCAATCGGCGGGTTATCTCCTTCGACAATCATATCGACATCGGAAATATGCACGCTGTCATCGATACCGTTTACGCAGTACGGCATATTTTTATTAACTTCAACGATTACGATATCCGCGCATTCGATTGCAGCCTTTAAATGGGAAGCGCTCAATCCGAAATTGAAAAAGCCCTTTTCATCCATCGGGGCAACCTGCAGGATGGCAACATTGAGCGTTTTGATGTTTTCCCGATACCAGCGAGGCATTTCGGAATAACGAAGCGGAATATAAAATCCAAAGCCGTTTGCAATTGTTTTACGTTCCGGCCCGAGCATGTGCCATGAATTCCATGTCAAATGCTCAGCGGGATTATCGATTTTAAAAATCTCCGGTTCCCATGGAATAACGCCGCCTCTAAAATGTACGTTTTCAAGTTCCGGTAGACGCTTTGCAAGCGCTTTATCCATCGCGATCGGCGTATTTACACACCAACCGAAATCTACCCAATCACCCGATTTAACTGCCTGTGCCGCCTTTTCTGCTGTGGTCAGCTTTTGTTTGTATAGTGAATTATAATCCATAAGTACCTCTAACGGTTATTGAATTTTTCTACCTTTTCTTTTTTGACAAAAGCATTCATTGCCATTTTTTGGTCTTCCGTTGCAAAACATTGCGCAAATTCTTCCGTTTCAACGGCAACCGCTTTGTCAATACTTACCTGCAAGCCTCTATTGATGGCTTCTTTTGCTTTTTTTATTGCAAAGGGTGCCTTCTGGCAAATAACTTGTGCCATAGCGATCGTCTCCGCCATCAAATTCTCCGGCTTTGTCACCTTATTGACAAGTCCGATTGAAAACGCCTCCTCTGCTTTGATATGACGGCCGGTATAGATAAGCTCTTTGGCACGCCCTGCACCGATAAGCCGCGCAAGCCGCTGTGTGCCGCCGAAACCGGGCGTAATACCCAAGCCTGCTTCAGGCTGTGCAAAGCGGGCAGTTTCCGAGGCAATACGGATATCGCATGCCATTGCAAGTTCACAGCCGCCTCCCAAAGCGAAGCCGTTCACCGCAGCAATGACCGGGCAATGGAAGTCCTCTATGCGGAAAAATATTTTGTCGGCAAATTCTGCATACTGAATCGCTTGTTTTGCATCCATATCCTTCATCTCTGAAATATCCGCACCGGCAACAAAGCTTTTTTCGCCCGCTCCGGTAAGAATAACCGCGTAAATATTTTCTATTTTTTCAACTTCGTCTAAAGCTTGATTAAGATCCGCCAGTACTGCCGTGCTGAGCGCATTTAAAACCTCGGGTTTATTAATGGTAATCGTTGCAATATGATCATTTATTTGAACTAAAACCGTACTCATCTGTATACCTCCGCTTTGTTACTTTGAATAGTCGTAAAAACCTTTTCCGGTTTTGCGTCCGAGTAATCCGCCGCGTACCATTTTACGGATAAGCGTACAGCAGCGATATTTGCTGTCTCCCGTTTCACGGTACAATACGTCCATAATAGCCAATACA
>CAUPUT010000184.1:0-3872 GCA_963514615.1 uncultured Treponema sp. | reverse complement strand
TTCGCAAACTTGACGTGTTTTTCAGCCGCGCGATGTAAGCGGCTGAAAATAAACCCTCCTTAGTGCGATATTTCGGCTTTGCCGAAATTCGCCGCCAACTGATGGGCAAGAATGCCTATCAGTTGATGAGGTATTCTTATATATCTTTGTATGATTGTCAATATTACGGTTTGACCCGGGCAAAGGTTACTCTAGCAGAAAATATAAAAAATCGTTATTTTGTCGGTAGGAGAAGTATATGAAGATTCGTGTCTATTTGAAAAAGCTTGTGTTACTCATTCTGCTGGGCATTGTGCTTACTGCCTGTACGACTACGGGACAGGCTAAACGGCATTCCGAATTGTCGAAGCCGGTATTGATAGAACACCCCGAGCGTTTTTTTTGGGAGATAAAGGGCAATAAGGGCTCCATCTATGTGCTGGGAACCGTTCATGTTGCCGATAAAAGTTTTTATCCGCTTGAACGGAACGTACTTCGTGCATTCGACAAGGCCGACCGATTGGTAAGTGAAATCGGTGGCAAGAAAGAAATGGAGGCGTTTACCGCGGAATTGCAAACCATTATCATAAAAAATATAAATGCCGATCCAAACAAGAGTTTGCTCAACGTATTATCAGAGGATGAACTTGCTTTTCTCTATGAAATGATCGGCGATGATGCGGTGCATCAGCTTGCCTTATTTAATCCGTGGATTTTGAATACCGTATTGACGCAGCTTTTAATGAATAAAGCAGGGCTGAATGCCGGCGACGGTATCGATATGTATTTGATGCAGCGAGCCGAAAATAAAAAAATTGCAGCGCTCGATACGGCGGAGCAGCAAATTGCAGTGTTATCGTATGGTACTTTTGAAGATCAGCTTGCTATATTAAAGGATTCTATACAAGCGTTGCGAGATATTGATAAAAGTATGGAAGAGATCCATAAAATTCGAGATCTTTATCTAAGCAATAATCGAAAAGAGCTTTCATCGCTGCTTGTCGAATTACTCTTGGAAGTGCCGTCTTCTTTCTCTGAAAAAAAAGTGCAAGCCTATATTGATGCACTGTTAACCGATCGGAACCGGACATGGGCACAGAAATTCGACGAATACCTGCGCGAAGGGGGAAATACGTTTGTCTTTGCCGGTGCTGCGCACTTTCTTGGAAAGTCAAACGTTTTTGAAATTATGCGGCAGAAAAATATGCTTGAGTAAAAAACAAGGTTTGTTTTCAGGAAGGTTCTTTTTCCCCGCACAATTAATTTGCGGGGATGCTTATTCGTCTTTGCCGAAGCCGTACTCATCCCGTTCGGGAGGTGTGTACCAATCGACGGCGAACCAGAGGCCGGGGTCGGCAAGGTCTTGTGCGATTTTTCCAAGTGCGACCTTTGCTGTCGTTTCCGCGATAAGATAGCGCTTGCCGTTGTGCGTAAAACGGGCGCCTTCTCCGGTGCAGTCTACGGCGGCAACTGCATGCCTTTGTCCCGGCGCAATCATTAAAATCGAATCGATATTGAAATACTGCAATATCACCGCCATCAACAGCGCACGACTGTCGCAATCGCCGCTCCGATCGGCGCATACAGCCGGTATGTTTAAAAAGTCCGCCCCGTTTTCATCCCGCTTGTAGGTAAAATTCTGCATCCATGCAAGCAGGGACGCGGCGACGGTTTCCGCAGAGGGCTTTTTCCCTTCTTTGCTCACCTCGATTAATTCTTTTTCCAGCATCAGCGAAAGATGGCGGCAGCGGCCGATGCTGTCACGGTAAATCATTCGGTAATAGCGCTGCCATGCTTTTTGCTGCAGCGGGGAATTGAGGTATCGGGTTAACAGGGCAAACTCGCGGTCTATTACCGCCTGATTCGCTTCGGAATCTGAGCGGTCAAAATGCACGGAAAGTTTTTTTCCATTAAAGAGCACTTCTTTTTTTACCGTTCCTTCTTTGGGATAAACGGCCTGAATCATCGGGCCGGGTTCAAAAAAGGATTGTCGGCCGATAAACACGGCGTCTAGACAGGAAATCATCATCGGCTCATATTCCTGCGCCTTTTCCGCCTGCGTTGTCGTTAAGACAACCAGCCAGCCCTTTTGTTCGGCAAGCGGCTGCACCAAAAGCCAGCCCGCCTGTTTTTGGTTTTGCTGCGTAAACTGAAGGTTTGCAACAAGCGCGGGGTTGCCCTGCATCAAAAATGGTATCGCTTTTTTTTGCGCTTTCAGCTGAGAAAAAATGTGATCCGCTGCAGCCGTTACCGTGCCGAACTGCTGATACGGGTAGATCGCAACCTGTAAGCCGACGGGGATAATCGTATTCTGATAGAGATAGCGAGAATTATCCCGAGAATTTACCTGCCTAAATCCCTCCGGCATATCCAGCGTGTAGCCGAACGAAGGATTGCTGATCAACTCCGCCCGAAGCGGATGGCCGATACAAAAAGATAAAAGGATGACACATACCAAGTGCTGAATTTTTTTTCGATTCATCATATACTCCCCACTATGCACGATAGTCAACAAAATATTGTAAAGAAATCCATTCCGATTGTATACGAGGACGAGGCGATTTGTATTGTTAATAAGCCTTACGGTATTCCGGTGCAGGGCGGTGCGCATATTTCCGTGTGCCTCACCGAGATTTTAAGTCAGCAGCTCAGGACAGAAATATTTCCGGTACATCGGTTGGATAAAGAAACCTCCGGCTTATTGGTAACGGCAAAAAGCGCCGCGGCAGCCCGCTCGTGCCGTACTTTGTTTGAATCGAAAACGGTGGAAAAGGAATATCTTGCATTATGCTTCGGCGGTTTTGAGCGTTCTGCAAACCGGCAAGCACTGAAATCCATCCCGAAAGAAGGCCGTATCGATACGCCGATTATGGAAAACGGCACCCGAAAGCCTGCTTTAAGCGCGTATAAACTGCTTGCCGGCACGGATGCATATAGTCTGTTTTCCGTCCGCTTGCATACCGGCAGAATGCACCAAATCCGTATTCATCTTGCCGGTATCGGCTGCCCGATTATCGGCGACGACAAGCACGGGAACTTTGCATTAAATAAACAGCTTTGGAAAACCGCTCGCATTAAAAAACTCCAGCTGTGTGCATACCGCCTGAGCTTCCCCGTCGGCGGTAAGCTTCGTCGGTTTACCGTGCCGGTGCCCGAACATATACAGACGGCGCTCGATGTGCTGATGCCGGAGGAAAATTCACAATTAAGAATTACCAATTCATAATTGTGAATTAAAGATTGTGATAGAAAGAAAAATCTTGCAGAAACACGATATTTCGATTATCATCTATAATATAAATGATATAACCACCTGTTAACTTTGGAGGATGTTATGACGATAGATGTGCTTAAGCATGTAAAGGCTCGTAAATGGATTGATGAGGTCGCGTCACTGTGTACGCCGGACAGCGTGTATGTGTGCGACGGTTCGGCAGCGGAGTATGACCGGCTGATGAAAAAATTGGTTGATGTCAAACTGGCAACTCCTTTAAAACAACGGAAAAACAGCTTTTTATTTCGCTCGGATCCCTCTGACGTTGCCCGAGTAGAAAGCAGGACGTTCATTGCTTCAAAAAAAGAAGAAGATGCCGGTCCGACAAACCATTGGACGGATCCTGTCGAGCTTAAAGAGACAATGAGCGCTTTGTATAAGGGCAGCATGAAGGGGCGTACTCTTTACGTTATCCCGTTTTCAATGGGCCCCGTAGGTTCGGATATTGCAAAAATCGGTATTGAAATTACCGATTCCGAATACGTTGTCTGCAATATGCACATTATGACGCGCGTCGGCACAAAGGTGCTTGAGGCGCTCGGCTCCGACGGTGCTTTTGTACCCTGTCTGCACTCGGTCGGAAAGCCGCTTGAACCGGGAAAAACCGATGACGGCGTAT
>CAUPUT010000183.1:0-3888 GCA_963514615.1 uncultured Treponema sp. | reverse complement strand
TGATTAAATAGACCGATGATGCGGCGGACAGCGTTACCGAACCGATCATTACCCGACCGGTACACCGTTAAGGTTTCCGCTTTTGAACCGGTACGCCCGACATAGAGGTCGAGTGTAATCTGTATATCACGCTCATTTTCCTGCAAATTGACAATACCGAAATAATCGTTTCCCGCAGTGCGCGCCTGTCTGAACGCTTCCATATAAGAACTGGGGCTATCCAGATGGGCGGAAACCGCAAAACGGCGGTTGTAAGAAAGAATATCGTTTATCAGCGCCGCGGTGAGTTTTTCCGCTTCGGGATGAAACACATTGGCCGCATTCACCTGATAAAAAAGCCCGACGGAAAGGTGCGCCTTGTTCAAATACAGCGGATCGATCTTCCAGCGGTTCCGCACCGAGTGGTCAAGCATCTTGCTGTAAGCCTCTACCGTGTCGTTGATTCGGGCGGTGCTCTTTTCTATGGACTGAATAAATTCAAGCTGTTGTACGGCACGCTCGTAAAACCCCTGCCGCATCAGGATATTGGCATAAGCCTGTCGACTGTCCGTGTCATACGGGTACACCTTGAGAGCGCGCCGGTATTCATATAAGGATTGATCAGTCATGTTGCGGTTTAAAAAGGCATCGCCCTTTATGCGGTGCGCACCGGCGAGTGTTTTTCGCTGCGTATCTTCAAACTCAAAGGTCTGAACGGCGATATCCTCAAGCAGAGTGCGCATCAGTTCGTTTTCGGTATCGACGGAAAGTCCGATTTGCGCGGCTTCAAAGGCTTGCTTTTTTTGCGTAAGCTTCATTAAACAGAGCGCTTTTACATACCACGCATCGGCGCGCTTACGGTCGCCCGCAATGCGCAAATCGGCTACGGACATCGCCTCGCGGTAACGGCCGGAGCTGTATAAAATCGAGCAAAGCAGCGCCCGCGCCTTGTCGTAGTCTTCGTCGATGGTCAGCGCCGCACGGATACGCCCTTCCGCTTCGTTCAGGTTGCCTGCAAGGGCGGAAAGGTAACCGGCGAAGTAATGCACCTGCGCGTTATCCCCGTGGTATTGCAGGGCGCGGCTGATGTAACTCTGCGCCGCTTTGTTATTACCCGTTTCGTGGCTAAGCAGTGCAAGCGACAGAAGCGCTTTGCGGTTCTCGCTCTGGCGGCGGAGTGCGGCAGTGTACAGTTCCGAAGCATTGGTTAAGCGGCCGCCCGTTACCTCGATTTCCGCCATGCCGAAGCGGGCGTCAAGGTTGTTCGGATAACGATTCAAAATACTCGAAAAGATCTTCTGTGCGTCTTCGATACGCCCGATACCGATTAGGATAAACGCATAGAGGTTTTCGATATCAACATCCTGCGGGGAATAACGGCGCGCCTTTTCCGCGTAGACAATAGCCTGATCATATTCGCTCAGCGCATAGAAGCATTCGGCTAATCCCCGATACACGGCATTATAGGCGGGATTTTCTTTTAAGGCTTGTTGATAGAGTTCTATAGCACCGTACCAGTTTTCATGGTATTGCAGCTCCTTTCCTTGCTCGAAAAGCTGAATAGGAGAAGCCAAAAGAGGCAGTGCGACACAGAGTAGAAACACACTAAATAGACTATTTTTACGCATAAATCTTCCTTTATTGATCATCATCCTTAACCGCCGCGATCTTTACCGTGTTGATTTTATGTCCGTCCATATCCTGGACGATAAAATCGAAGTTCTTCCAACGCACCTTTTCATAACGTACGGGAATTTTCCCGAATAAATCGAATACAAAGCCGCCGAGCGTTTCAAACTCATCGGAGGGAAGCTCCGTATGCAACGCTTCCGCCAGATCATCCATATCGACACGAGCATCGCAGAGCCACAATCCATCACCGATGGAAGCGATATCTTCCCCCTCATTATCGAATTCATCTTGAATGTCGCCGACAATCTCTTCGATAATATCTTCCATGCAGACAATACCCGAAATACCGCCGTATTCGTCAACCGCAATAGCAATATGCACATGACGGCGTTTAAACTCCCGCAACAGACCGTCGATACGCTTGGATTCGGGCACAAAAAACGGCTTTCTGATAATTTTTTCCAAATTGATCGGTTCTTTTCTTGCGAATGAATTGATTAAATCCTTAACATACAAGATACCTACTACGTTATCGATCGATTCGACATAAACGGGAAACCGTGAATGCCCGCTTTCCGCGACCCGCTTTAACAATTCCTCCGTTTCCATATCCAACGGAATAAAATCGACATCGATACGCGGTATCATCACTTCTTTTACTGCGGTGTCGGAAAGATCAACTACACCGCGTATCATATCTTCTTTTTCTTCATTGAGCGAATCCTGTAAAATTTCGGAAACCGCCCGCTTTTTTTTCAGTTTATCAAATATCCCCATACTTATTCCTGATAGATAACCGTACTGTTATATTCCCTGAGTATTTTTTCCTGTAATTGCAGCATTTCCTGCTGAGGATCATTGTCGCTGTGATCCATCCCACTGAGGTGCAAAATACCGTGTATCAGCAGTCGTTTTAATTCTTCATTCATCGCCACATTAAAAGTTTCGGCATTTGAGCGCAAACTATCGAGACTAATTACGATATCTCCTGCATTAAAACGCAAGCTTCCGTCTTCATCATTGTATTCGTCGCCCTGCTCAAAAGAAAGCACATCGGTCGGCGAGTCGATATGCCGGTAGGTTTTATTCAGTTCGTGAATAAATACATCGCGGCAAAACACAACGGATAAAGCCCAATTTGTATGCTCAAGCTGTGTAAGAACCGCCTCTAAAAAGGGCAAAATCTGTGCGCCCCATTTCGGTTCAGGGATATCCTGCCATGTAATTGCAATAGTATTCATTTTATTCTTCCTTGTTGTCCTTCCCGTCCGGCTGCCCATGTGCTGTCGCCGCGGCTTGCTCCGGCGCCGCAGTTGAAGCCGACGCTTCGGCTGCCGCTATACCGGCAGGGTTTTCAGATGCCGCTAATCCGAGGTCTATTTGCAGGTAATTTTTTACATCGGGAGAAATGCTTTTTTCAAGCGGCATTTCCGTCTGCGCCGGTTTTTCATCGGTCGTCTTCTCCGACGGAGTATCCTGCGGCGCGGCTTTTTCGTCGGGAGTTTTGCCGCCCGCACCTTCTTTTTCGTCGGGGTCTTTTTGATTCGGATACTTGATACGAGAATGGTAATATCCGGCAAGCGTGGTTACAAATGATTCTTGGATAACGCTCAATTCCCGCAGCGTTAAGTCGCAGTTATCAAGCTGCCCCGATTCCATTTTACCCTTAACGAGCTTTGCAATAAACTTTTCGAGCCGCGGTACCGACGGATGGTCTAACGTCCGGCAGGCGGCTTCGCTCACGTCGGCAAGCATGACCACGGCGGCCTCTTTGGTGCGCGGCGGCTGCCCCGGATACGAAAAGTCCTTGGGGCTGACATTGGGGTCGAGTTCTTTCGCTTTTGCATAAAAGTATTGCACCAAAGAATTGCCGTGATGCTGCCCGATAATGTCGATCACTTCGCGGGGCAGCCGCATACTTTCCGCCTTTTCCACGCCGATTTTTACGTGACTGCGGATAATGGCCGCCGAAAGACGCGGGTTTAAATCCAAATGTTTATTATACGACGTCTGATTTTCGACAAAGTATTCGGTATTTGCCATCTTACCGATGTCGTGATAATACGCGCCGACCCGCGCCAACAGCGCGTCTGCCCCGATTTCGCGGCAGGCTGCTTCCGCCAACGTTGCCACCATCATCGTGTGGTTATAGGTACCGGAAGCCGTCAACAACAGCTGCTTCATCGTCGGAGAATTAAGGTCGGAAAGCTCCATCAAGCGGAAGCAGGTCGGCGTATTCAGCCGGTCTTCCAAAATAGGCAAAAAGCCGAGCACGAA
>CAUPUT010000182.1:0-3888 GCA_963514615.1 uncultured Treponema sp. | reverse complement strand
GAATCGTCGGCATATTGACCGTTCGGCAGTACTTGCCCGGGACGGATTGCATTCCGATAGCGGATTTCCCACGGACTGATGCCGACCTTTTCCGCCAATAGATTGATGCACGATTCAACGGCAAAGCAGCTTTGTGTTACGCCGAATCCTCTAAATGCGCCGGCAGGCGGGTTATTGGTGTACCACGCGCAGCCGAGTATGTCGATATCCTGATAATTATACGGCCCTGCCGCATGAGTACAGGCACGCTGTAGTACCGGCCCGCCGAGTGAGGCATAAGCGCCGGTGTCCGAATGAAGCACAGCTTTTAAGCCGGTTAGGCAGCCGTTCTCGTCGCAGCCGAGTGTAAAATCCATCTCCATCGCGTGCCGCTTCGGGTGGATAATAATACTCTCTTTTCTGCTTAAACTCACCTTGACGGGTCGTCCAGTCTTTAACGCAAGAATTGAGGCATGGTGCTGCACGCTCATATCTTCTTTGCCGCCGAAGCCGCCGCCGACCATCTTGGCGATAACCCGCACCTTATCAATCGGTAAGCCGGTAGCCTCTGCGCATTCCCGCTTTGTTTGGTACACACCTTGATCACCCGAATAGATGATAATACCGCCTTCTCCGTCCGGCATAGCCACCGCCGTTTCCGGCTCCAAAAAGGCATGTTCGGTGGGAGGTACGGAATAGTGATGTGAAACAACATATTTCGAATTTTTCAGCTTTTCATCGACATTGCCGCGTACGAGGTGTTCTTTTGAAAGAAGGTTCCCGCTTTCATGAACATGAGGCGCATCTTCCGCCATTGCTTCCGCTATAGAGCATACTGGCGCTAATTCTTCATATTCGATTTTTACCGCTTTTTTTGCAGCCTCCAAAATTTCGCGGCTTTCGGCAGCAATCAGAACGATGGCATCCCCCAAATAGTGCGTCTCTTTGCCGAGGGGAATAAGTACATCCCAATCTTTTTTTAAGTGCCCGATTTTTTGCATACCGGGAAGATCTTTCGCCGTCATTACAAGATGAACGCCGGATATCTTTTCCGCCTCTTCGGTATTGATAGACAGCACCTTTGCCCGCGGGTATGCAGTGCGTACCGCGCTTCCGTACAGCATACCATCCAAATACATATCATCGGCATATTCGGCTGTACCTGCGGCTTTCGCGTATGAATCGACACGGAGCGCACTGCTTCCTACAGCCGCTTCGCTTTTTCCTTCCGGCACGGGCGTATTCTCGCGGAGCATCTTGGCCGCCAATAAGATGGCTTCTTCAATTTTTACATAGCCGGTACATCGACAAATATTATTACGAATAGCTTGTTTTACATCTGCCGGAGAGGGATCGGGGTTTGTATCGATAAGCGCTTTTGCGCAAATAATCATACCGGGAATACAGAAACCGCATTGTACCGCGCCGCAATGAGCGAACGCATATTGATACACGGCAAGCTCGCGTTCGGGGAACCCCTCAAGCGTTGTAATTGTCTTTCCCGCTAATCGACCGGTCACTTGAACACAGGCCTTCATCGGCTTTCCGTCTATTAAAACGGTGCACGTGCCGCAGGCACCTTCCATACAACCGTTTTTAACGGAAGTTAAGTGCAGCGAATCGCGTAAAAAATAGATAAGTTTTTGATTTTCTTCGGCTTCAACAATCCGGCCGTTAACGGTTAATGATACCATAGCATACTCCATCCGGAAAGATATTATGTAATTGTGGATACCCAAAACGGATACTCTAAACTATCTGACTCTACTATATTATGTAGTATAAGGGATAAAAATGGAAAAATCAACAATAAAAAAAGAAAATTAGGGTGCCAAAAAAATATTTTGATTTGTGCGGAAAGTTTCATATTTCCAAGTTCTATGTTGGAAAAATCGAAAATCAAATCTATCACAGCCATCAACGGAGATTGTTTTCTTCCTTAGTATAAAGGATTGTGCATTTGTGTTATAATTGAGCATCTCTAAAAACTTAGGTATAGATTTTTAGAGGTTCTTATTATCCATTACACCACAGTACCAATTAGATAAGGAGCCATATGAACTTTTCACGAAAACTGCCGATCGGCATACAGAGTTTTAAAGTATTACGGAATGACCGTTATCTCTATGTGGATAAAACAGAGTACCTTTTTCGATTAGTACAAAGCGGTCGAGTCTATTTCCTCAGCCGCCCGCGCAGGTTTGGGAAAAGCCTTTTCCTTTCAACACTCGCAGCATATTTTCTTGGCCAAAAAGAACTGTTTAAAGACCTGTATCTTGAAAAAGCCGAGGAAGAACAAGCGGAGTTCGAACAACGGGCAGCATGGGAAGCATATCCGGTATTGTATCTGGATTTTAATACGGGCAACTATATAGAATCTGATGAGCTCGGTATGAATCTGAATGGTCATCTCTGCAAATGGGAAAAACTATATGGGGTTGAACCATCCGAACAAAATTTTGCACTCCGTTTTGCCGGTGTTATTACACGAGCCTGCCAACAAACCGGTAAGCAAGTAGTCATCCTTGTAGACGAGTACGATAAACCCTTGCTACAAACCATGGGGGTAAATGAAACATTGAATGAGCAATACCGCAATACCCTGAAAGCATTTTACTCCGTGATCAAAACCTGCGATCAATATATACGCTTTGCTTTTCTCACCGGCGTTACCAAGTTCAGTAAAATCAGTATTTTTAGCGACTTGAACAATCTTCGGGATATATCGATGGAAAAACAGTATGCCGGTATCTGCGGTATCACGCAGGCAGAACTGGAAGCAAATTTTCAACCTGAAATACAAGCGCTTGCTTCCGAACAAGATTTAACCTATCAGCAAACGGTGACAACCTTAAAGCAGTGGTATGACGGATACTGTTTCTCACCTGCGGGGGATAACATGTACAATCCATTTAGCGTATTAAATGCATTTGTAAAGGAGCGGTTCGGCAGCTATTGGTTCAGTACGGGGACACCGACTTTTTTAGTCAATTACTTAAAAGAAGCTCATTATTTTATTCCGGATTTGGACGGCAATGTCGAACTCAATGAATCGGGGTTGGAAACATATCGTGCCATGACAGAAAATGCATTACCTATTCTGTTTCAATCAGGATACTTGACGATTATAGGGTATATCAAAGAAGCGCGGCTGTATAAGCTCGGCTTTCCGAATGATGAAGTACGATACGGCTTTTTAGAGAATCTACTGCCTGCATATTCAAGTTTACCGCTCGGTGATACAGGCAAGTCGGTATGGCAGTTTGTACAAGACATCCGTGAGGGGAAAGTTGATAGCTTTATGGAACGGATGAGGTCGATCATAGCAGGTATACCGTATGATAACTTCACCGAAGAAAACATGAAGCTGCGGGAACAGAACTATCAAACGGCAGTGTATTTGGTCTTCGCGCTGATGGGACAGTTTGTGCAGACGGAAGTCCACTGTGGAACAGGAAGAGCAGATTGTGTTGTTTATACTGCGGATACAATCTATATTTTCGAGTTTAAGCTTTCCGGTAACGGTACTGCGGAAGATGCACTCAATCAGATAAAAGAGAAAGAATATGCAGCAAAGTATCTTACGGACGGTAAGAAGATTGTGCTCATCGGTGCGGGATTTGATGAAAAGACGAGGACGATTAAGGATTGGAAAGTAGAATTGCTTATTTTTTAAGTTTTCAACGGTCTTTTATTCGTGCGAAGGCTTTATATACATGGATGTATAGTTTTGACGAACGCTCTGCGTCGGGGTTGTTGATTCAAAACTTGATTTCCGTGTCGAGGATGTGAAGCTTTTATAAAATCGTTTGCCGTTTCCCACTATTTTGAGTACATTAAAAAAAATTACTTATATATATTGAGGTTATAGCATGGCAAAGTATGAGTTTCAAACGGAAGTTAATCAGC
>CAUPUT010000181.1:0-3941 GCA_963514615.1 uncultured Treponema sp. | reverse complement strand
CGATGATTATTCCTTACAGAACAAGCCGATAGGCTTGCAGTTTTTAGAGGTTCCCTCATGTTTTCATTAAGCAGTCTGTTAGTTACAATTGGCTATCTGCTCCATAGTTTCGTCATAAAATACAACTTTATTTCTTCCCGTTTGCTTTGCACGGTAGAGCGCGCAGTCTGCTTTATGGATCATTTGTTCAAAAGTGTCTTTTTCGGTAGGTTCCCCTGCAAAAACTCCGATGCTGATGGTTGCTTGTCCTACCATTTCTTTGGGGTGCCGTTCATGCATCGTTTCTACTGTTTTTCGGATTCCTTCCGCAATATGCATCGCTTTTTCGGGAAGCAAATTATACATTACAATCAAAAATTCTTCACCGCCGTACCGGCCGATTAAGTCGGTCTCCGTTCTAATGCGCTTTTTTAAATCCGCTCCGATTAAACGCAATAGTTCATCACCTGCCTGATGACCGAAACGGTCGTTATAATTTTTAAAGAAGTCTATATCGAACATCATGACTGCTATCGGGGTTTTATGCTCCATCGCCATTCCCCATATTTTTAAGCCGAGCATATCGATATATCGGCGGTTTCCAATGCCGGTTAAATGGTCGAGCATGGAGAGCTCTTTAAGGGTAAAGTTATCTTGTATCAGCACCAGCTGTTTTTCTTCAAGCAGATCCGTATACCGTTGCAGCCAGTACAGCTTATGAATCTTGTACGTTAAGAAAATAATAATGGATATGATTACGATATAAAACCAAATCATAATGGGAGAGATGAGAAAACTTTGCCGTATAGTGAACGAGATGCTGTCGCGTAGTCTATCATTCTCTTCGGCTGCATTTTCTACGAGGAAAGTATATGAACCTGCAGGCAGACCTGTATAGTGAGCATAATTCTTTTCTGAAGTGATAATCCAATTTTTATCAACACCTATCAACTTGTATGCAATCACAGGTGTTTTGCGGCGGGACGAATAAGGTGTCGCAAACGAAATTTTAATATCATCGGTTGTGTTGCTAAAGGAAAACGATTGTTTTTTTGTATGCAAATTGATATTTTTACCATCTACCTGCAATTCACGTATCCTAATCGGGGCAAATTTTAACCTAAAAGTGTAGAGTTTTTCCTGTGAAATTTTTAATATTCCATGATCGGTACCGAAGAAAAAGAGTCCGCTTTCTTTAAGTCCAAGCGGTAGACATGAAAAATAGCCGTATTGACGTATGTTTGCGATATTGTATGCCTGAGCAGTTCCCTGTTCTATATTAAATAAATTTAAATATTTCGGCGTCAAAATCCATAAAAAACCGTCATCGGCATCGGTAATCCCAATAATCTGATTGGAAGATAAACCGTTGTCTTTAGTATACGTACGGAATATTTCCGTCTTGGGGTCGAAGCAGCAAATCCCGGCATCTGCCGTACCGAACCATAGTAAGCCCTTTGAGTCTTCGCATAAAGAATTAATTTCATTAGAAGCGATCCCCGAAGGAGTATATACGTCATAACGATAAGAGGTAAATTCCTGTGTATCCTCTCTATACCGACAGAGCCCTTTATTTGTATTGATCCACAGCATGCCGAACGTATCGCGTTTGATAAAAAAAACATTATCGCCGTTTAAAGATTGCTGAGTATCGGAATGAGTGTAACGGGCAAGTATCCCCTGTTGTGGAGAAAAGTGAATAAGCCCCGCTCCGTCTGTTCCAATCCAAAGGGTTCCATCCGAGTCTTGGTACAGAGTTCTTACAAATAAACCCGCTTTATCGGAAATAGAATCATTATATAAAGAGATGGGGGTAAATGAATAGGTTTCCGTATTAAAAAGAAATAAACCTTTATTGCAGCCTATCCAAACTTCCGTATCGGTAATAGCACAGATCGTATAAATGTAAGCATCATTGTTTTGGGTAAGCGGAAATTCTTCCAATTGCGGATGATTAAGATTATATCGTACCAGTATGTTCTTTGAAGCTGCCCATACATAGTTCTTACTTGCCGCAAGGCACGAAATAGAACCCGTAAGATACGTGAACGGGGGATGATCTTGATCAATTTCCTTATGAAGCGGTGTGGCGATATCCCCTGAGATCCGGTTTAAATCCGAAATATTCAGCATATCTGCCGTTCCGACAAACAACATATTGTATTTACTGATGAACATGGAATATATGATATTATTGGTCAATGCTCCATCTTGATCGTGATTAACTTTATAGGAAAACATTTCTTTTGTTTTCTTATTCAGTATGTATATACCGCCGTTTTTTGTTCCTGCAGCGATGTATTCTGTTGAAGTAAAATTATTATAAAGTGAATATATCCGGCTGTCCGGCAGCGAATATGTTTCATAATTGCCGGACACAGAGTCGATACGTATCAATCCTGTGTCCCAGACGGAAAGCCAGTAACAGTCGGTATCTTCTATAAAGTGGTAAACGACTCCTCTTTCGGCAGGGCAGCCTTTCGGTATAAGCGAGCATCGTTCAAATGCTCCCGTATTTTCATTGTATTGCCATACGCCGTCATTCGTGGATGCATAAACGATACCGTTCGTATCCTCACTTAATGCATGAATGGTATCACTGCCGATAAAAGAAATTGCTTGACTGGTATTAAATGGGATGAAATACATACAGCTGCCGTTAGCGCATAGATACAATCCGTTGAGAGTGCCGACCCACAAGCGATGCCGTGAGTCGCGGAGTATGGCAGTAATAATACCGGAATCGGCCAAATAATGAGATATTGTTCCGGTTTGTGTGTCAAACCGATCTAAACCGTTATAGGTACCAAGCCATAATACATCATTAGCATCCATATAGATAGTTTGAATTTGGCTTGATTGAATACTTGTATCGTCGAAAGGGATATGTTCATATTTTTCAAAAGACACACCGTTATATTTAATCAATCCGGATTGGCTTGCAAAATAGAGGCAATCATGGCTGTCTTCCGTAACTCCGACAACAGTAGTAAACGGGAAAAGAGCCGGCTCGGTATAAAAAGACAGCATAGACAAATCCGTACAAAATACCAAACCGGTCATTAAAAAGAGTGTGCTAACGAATACAATAAAAGATTTCACCCCTCCCCCCTTCCCCGTTCTATGTATTAAAGAAACGGGGAGCTAGATTGAAATAACCGTCTATCAAACTCGCCGCAATTTATCTTGATTCATCTTTCAAAAGCAGTTATTAAATATAAGTTCTTTACTATTTAATGAGATGTATTATCAGCAGGCGTTTCTCCGGCTGGTTGAGGAGTAGTATCGGAACCTTCCATGCTATCGGCTTCAGTCGTCTCGGAAGCGGCAGGAGTTTCAGTTTCCATACTCTCTGCAGCGGGATTTTCAGCGTCTGAATCCTTTTTCCACCATTCGGTTGCCGTTTCCGCTTGCTGAATTTGAGCATCCTGCTGTAAACCCGAATCACCGGGGCTTTTATTCAGCCATGCAAGGAAAAACGTAACAACAAAAAAAAGCGTTATCAGGGTATACGTTGCTCTTGTCAATATGTTGCCGGAACGTGAGCCGAAAGCGGAATTTGAACCGCCTGAAAAAAGACCTCCTAAGCTGTCTCCTTCTTCATTCTGTAACAATACCAACCCGACAATTAAAAAAGCAACTATAATGAAAAATACCAATAATGCAATGCTCACTCCGCTCATAGCCAGATACTCCAGAAATTTAGTGAATTATCACGCATTATATAAAAATAGAGAGGTTTATGCAAGGCTTTATAAACGTTCCTTATCTCTTTTTTATGACGTCAAATCCGCAATAGGGCACCAGTGCTTCGGGAATTTTGATGCTGCCATCCTTTTGCTGGTAGTTTTCGATAATAGCAACAAGCGCACGGGATACGGCAATCGCCGTACCGTTCAGCATATGCACGTATTTGTTTTTCCCGTCATCGTCTTTAAACCGTACATTGAGGCGGCGTGCCT
>CAUPUT010000180.1:0-3957 GCA_963514615.1 uncultured Treponema sp. | reverse complement strand
CGGGTAATGATCGGTTCGGTAACGCTGTCCGCCGCATCATCGGTCTATTTAATCAGGCAATGCCGGTTATTGGCAGCCTTGCCGGACGTTCCCAAGCGGAAGCGGTTATCGATATCGGTTCGGGCGACTGTGATTTTACCGATTATACTATCGAAATTGTCAAGAAGGGAACGCTCACCATTGCGAATGAAGGTATCGGACTCTTGTACAACGAAAAAGACGTACTCGGGACGTTCACGATAGGGCGGATTTCGGAAGACCTTACCGAAGGAACGCTTACACGGAAGGGCTACTACGATAGGATGACGACAGGCGATATGGCGGTACTTATTTACACCGATCCGGCGAAGACCGGCAGCAAGGCGGAAAAAACCGTCGACGGCGCCGACCCGCGCGGGCAGCAGATGTCTCAGTTATTGTCGCTTTTGCGAAGTATTCGATAACAGCATCGCTGTAAACTACTTGACAAAAAATAAATTAAAGCCCATTTTTAGGAATGCTCAAATCTATTTTTAATGATGTTGATGTGCAGCTGCCGGAACAAATTTGTAAGGCAGCAGTCGAGTATCTTCCGGCGTTTCTTTCTGCGGAGGATACTGAAGAACTTGCCGTACAAGCGTTGCTTATTGCAAGGGCTTTTGATGCGGAAGGTTCCTTTGAACAGGTGTTTACCGACGCGGAACCGATTACGCGGCATTATCAAATCCACCTTATCCGCAGTTTTGAAAAGAATGTACGTCTGCTTGTCGATAAAATGTGGGTTGAAAAAGCTGACGAGGACGTAAAAGAGGATATCCTATATCGGCTGCGCTGCTTTTGCGAATCTATGCAGGAGGCAGAAAACCCCGTAGACTATGCAGGGTTGTTGCCCGAATGTCTTGGTGTTTTGCATGATGTTGTCTTGTTACTTTTCGGCAGGCAGATCGACAACACCGAGTTTTTGGAGTACGCCATCCGTATCGATCCCGACTTCGGTTTGTTTTGGTATTACCTTGAATGCTTGACGGCGCAGCCTAAGCTTTCGGCAGAGAAAGCCCGGCTTGCTATCTTTCTCGGTATTTATTTTCTTGCTAATTTTTAAATATGTATTCTATTCTTGATCACTTCAATGTTTAAGTTATGTTACCGGATACAAAGAATGCGTTGTGTATGCTTTTTTGTGCATCGTTTAAAAATTAATTCTGCTCACCGTAGTGGGGGAGAGAAAAAATATGAGGAACAAAATTGTCGCCGGTATGATGCTTCCTTTAATCGGCAAATAAAGCGTCGATTTGTTTGCCGTATAACGCAGTGATTTTATAGCGCATCACGTCCTGTTTTGCCGAAAGTTCCACGCCTGGTTCAAAAGGCTTTGCAAGGAGTTCAAAACGGTTGATTCGTTCAAAGAGTTTAAAGCCGTTTTCGTGATTTATGAGCGAGGCGATTTGTCGTTCAAAAAGTTTTTTTATCTCCGGTTTTTCCAACAGTTCCGGAAGCGAGTCTGCAGCTATCCCTTGTTCTGCAGCATAGCCTTTTACTTCCGTTTCGTCTGCAACGATGAGTGCCCCTAAAAAGCGTTGATCCTGCCCGATCACTACAGCTTGTGAAATAAACGGAGATTCCTGTAGTTTCATTTCGATCGGTACCGGTTCGATATTTTCCCCGCCGCGCAATACGATCGTGTCTTTTTTTCTGCCGCGTAGGATGAGTTCTCCGTCGAATGTTTTTAAACCGAGGTCGCCGCTGTCGAACCATCCATCTTTATCGATTACAGCATCGGTTAAATCCTGTCGCTTGTAATACCCCTTCATAACGCTTGTCCCGCGGATCATGACGGTACCAAGTTGACCAACCGGTAATTCTTTTCCATCGTCATCGACAATCTTTACCGTTGTACATGACAACGGTTTGCCGATAGTGCCGAATACGGGGCGTCCAAGCGGACGGACAGATACAACAGGCGCCGTTTCGGTTAGGCCATATCCTTCGGTAACGCTTACACCGATAGCCCAAAAGAAAGCATCAATGTTAGGCGGCAGTGCTCCTCCGCCGGAAACTCCTTGCCGGAATCCGGTACCGAGTTTGGTACGGATCTTTTTAAACACCAGCGCATTGCCCAGTGCATAGAGCGGCGCAGAAAGGATATATGGTATAAAAGAAATAATCGGCCGCGTAATTTTTGTATAAGGTACAAAGTGTGGATTTTGCCCCGTTAGGTTCCGCGCATGGTGAGCATAGAACAAACCTACTGCCACAAAGAAATTGAACAGTTTTTGTTTAATACCTCCGGCCTGTTTCATCGTTTTAAAAACACCGGTATAGACCGACTCCCATATACGCGGTACCGATGGGAATAAGGCCGGATTGGTTTTCGCAATGTCTGCCAACAGAATGCTCCCGACCGGTTTTGAGTATACCATACCTGCTGCAGAAGCCAAAATAACATATTCACAGAGTCGTTCAAAGCTGTGCCATACCGGTAGTACTACGATAGCCTTTTCGCCGGGATACAGAATAACCCTCGTTTTAAGGTCATCAAGCTGCACAATAAAGTTCTTATGTGTCAGCATAACCCCCTTAGGTTCACCTGTCGTACCTGAGGTAAAAATGATTGTCGCAACTTCCGTATCTCTGCCTATTTCCAGTTCCTGTTCAACCGCATCGGGATGTTCTTTCCGATACGTAATGCCTTGTTCGATAATTTTGTCATAACTGTAAATATCGAAATGGGAAATGTTGCCCTTCGCTTTAAGCTCTTCATCTTGCATATCAATAGGATCAATAACGATGATTGTTTTAAGCAACGGGAATTGCGGTTGATTTTTTAGGATTTTTATAAACTGCTCTCGATTTTCTATAACCGTCGTCGTGCATTCGGCAAAGGATAAAATGCGGATTAAATCCTGTTCGGTTGCATCACATCCGCGTGGCACATCGCAAGCTCCGATCGCCATAATGCCCATACTCGCATGGTACCATTCTTTCCGATTATCGGCGATAAGGCCGACCCTATCTCCTCGTGAGATGCCGAGAGATAAAAGTCCACCGGCAAAGTTCAATACTCGGTCAAAAACTTGCGAATAGGAGAGAGAAATAAAGTTGCCTTGCTCATTCTTTGAATACTGAGCTGCAATATCAGGATATTTTTTTGCAATTTTTTGCAACAATTTTGGCAGTGTGATGTCGTTCATGTCAAAACGCTAGCATAAAAGAAAAAATCAGTCAAGTAAAAGGCAACCTTATCAGGCGGTTTTCTGATGCTCCCGCAAAATCAACAACCCCGATGCAGAGCATTCGTCAAAACTATACATCCGTGTATAGTTTTGACTGCAATGGGGATGTCCTAAAAGTTGGTTACTTTCGGAACATCCCCGACGAGTTTAAAATTAAGTCTTTATACAGTAATGACTTAATTTTAAACATCGCATCTAAATCTAAGGAAGCTGTCCAAAAACGGTTTCGCAATCCGCTTTAGCGGATATAATGAATAATTTCCTTACAGAAAAAGCCGATAGGCTTTCAGTTTTTAGACAGCCCCATCGCTACTGCGTGGAACAACCGCCATCCGTGGCGGTATATGCAATGCTCAACGTTTCGCACTGTGTGTGCGGTCTGGCACGGATGCCGGTTACTGTGCCGCTTGCAATGATTGACATGCATCGCAGAGTATACGCGTAAGATACTCTTTGTTCCGATAGAGCATCGGATTGTCCGAGGAACAGCATACGGGGTATAGTGCGGTAAGTAGTTTATCAAGGGTATCGCGGTCGTATTCTTCACGGTTTTGCAGGCGGAGAATTTTCGGATAATCGGTCGGCTCGGTGTACTCCGTTTCCGAAATGAGCGGCTCTTCCAACCGTTCTCCCGGACGTACCCCGATGATTTCTATCGGTATGTCCTTCTCAGGCTCGTAACCCATGTACCGTATCAGCTGGCGGGCGGTTTCAAGAATATTCACCGGCTCGCCCATATCCAGTA
>CAUPUT010000179.1:0-3970 GCA_963514615.1 uncultured Treponema sp. | reverse complement strand
AACCGCTCCGGCAATTAAACCGAGCAATACGGCGGAAAGACTGATTACAAGGGTATTATCCGAAAGCGAAGCGTGTCTTTTTATCATCACTGTTGGCCTCCATGTTTGCGCTTATCTCCGGCCATCATTAGTCCCACTTCCTCGACCGTAGTTTCTTCAGGACGGACAATACCGGTTAATGCGCCGCGGTGCATAACGGCAATACGATCCGACAAATTGAAAATTTCGTCCAACTCAAAAGAGATGAGCAATACGGCTCGCCCTCTGTCGCGGTGTTTTACCAATTCTTTGTGGATCGCTTCGATAGCGCCGACGTCCAGACCGCGGGTAGGCTGTACGACAATGAGCAGTTCCGGATCAAGGGCAATTTCGCGGCCGAGGATAGCCTTTTGCTGATTCCCGCCGCTCAAGTTCCGTGCAGCTGAGTAAACCCCTTCGCCGGAGCGAACATCGAACTGCTTGGTAATGTCGCCTGCAAATGAAAACATCTGATTTTTGTGCAAGAATCCATGCCTTTGAAAGGGTGCTTTGTAGTATGATTTGATAATCGTATTTTCGGCAATCGTATACTGCATAACCAAACCATGTTTTTGACGGTCTTCGGGAACTAATCCCATACCCGATTCATTGCGTTCGCGGATAGAGGTCTTTGTGATATCCTTACCGCTTAGGAGAACGGCTCCTTCCGCGATCGGCATTAAACCGGAAAGCGCATGAACGAGCTCACTTTGTCCGTTACCGTCAACCCCGGCAATACCGACGATTTCGCCTTTATGCACTTGTAGTGAAAAGTCATTAACGGCAGGTACTTTTTTTGCACCGATAACTTTGAGGTGTTGTATATCGAGTACGACTTCGCCGGGTTGCGCAGGAGCTTTTTGCACCTTAAATTCAACCGGCCGTCCGACCATCTTTGCCGCCATCTCATTCTTGGAAGTAGTGGCAACATCTATCACGTCAATGAATTTTCCTCTCCGTATGATGGTGCAACGGTCTGCGACGTCTTTAATTTCCTGTAATTTATGAGTGATGAGGATAATGGATTTCCCTTCTTTTACCAGATTCCTCATTATTTGGATGAGTTCTTCGATTTCCTGCGGTGTTAAAACGGCGGTCGGTTCATCAAAAATGAGCACTTCCGCATCACGGTACAGCATTTTTAAAATCTCTACGCGCTGCTGCATACCGACTGTTATATCCATAATGCGTGCATTAGGATCGATTTGTAATCCATAGCGAGTGCTTAAATCTTTTATTTTTGTCTCGGCCTTATGCAGGTCAAGAAAAAAACCGCCTTCTTTTCCGAGGATAATATTTTCTGTAACGGTAAAGTTATGTACAAGCTGGAAATGCTGGTGTACCATACCGATACCGAGTTCATTAGCATCATTCGGATTATTGATAACCGCGTGTTTACCGTTTACGAGGATTTCGCCCGCATCAGGGTGATATAAACCGAATAAGATACTCATAAGAGTGGATTTACCTGCGCCGTTTTCTCCAAGAATTGCATGGATTTCCCCTTTTTTTACCTGCAATGTTATATCATCATTTGCAACAATACCGGGGAATTCTTTACGGATATGGCGCATTTCGATAGCATATTGTTCAGACAGATCAGGCCTTCCTTTATTTACACTGTAAACTTTTATCTAATTAATGACTAAAGAAAAATCCGAGGCGCATACGGTTATACGACCCCGGATTCACAACTTCGTTATTGATTAACGGAACAAGTTGCCTTGGCTATCGGCAACAACAATGGCGCCCGATTTAATCTGCTGATAAATTTCATTCACTTTTGCTTGTACATCAGCGGAAAGGTTGGGGTTTTCCGGCGGAATACCGACTGCATCTTCTTTTGCCGTAAGTAATAAAGAGCGTCCACCTTTGAAAGTGCCGTCGAGAGCTTCTTTAACCATATCAAACGCTGCGCGGTCGATATACTTCATTGCAGAAGTTAAAACAACCGATTTTCCGTCGGGGAGTAACCCTTCGTTATACTGGTTAACGTCAACACCGACAACCCATACGTCTTTTCCAACCTGACGGCGCGCTTTTGTTTCATTGATTACGCCGACGCCGACGCCGCCTGCTGCAGCATGGATACAGGTAACGCCACGGTCAAACATGGAGGCTGCAATCTGCTGACCTGCCGCGATGTCGCTGAACGTTCCCTGATATACAAAGTCTTCCCGGTGCAATTCAATTTTGGTACCGAGGTTCTCGTTTGCATACATAATACCCTGCTGCCAACCCCAGTTGAATTTCTGAACGGCAGGAATTTCCATACCGCCGATAAAGCCGAAACGACCTTCCTGCAACTGGAGCGCTGCGGCAAGTCCTGCGGTAAAGCCTGCTTCTTGTTCGGCAAATAGGATACCGATGGTATTCGGTCCGTTTTGAGCATCATACGAATCGGCCGGATGTGCGTTACCGTCGATAAGGACGAGTTTCGCATCGGGATATTTTGTCTGTGTCTTGAAAATTGCCGTTTCAAACTTGAACCCCGGGCAAATGATGAGTTTATACCCTGAGTCATACAGATTGGAAATTTCTTTTACATAGTCTGCTTCGGTTGTTCCGACCGGCTTTAAGTATTTAACTTCAACACCGAGTTCTTTTTCTGCGCGGACAATGCCTTCCCATGTTCCCTGATTGAATGATTTATCATCAATCGTCCCCGCATCGGTAACCATACCGACTTTCATAGCTTTCTTTGTCGTTTCTTCGCTTTTTGTACATGAGCAAATGACAAACGCACTTAATACCAGTACGGCTATTCCCAGTACCGTTTTTAAGCTTATTTTTCGCATATTTGCGCCTCCTCAAATAAGTTTAATAAGTATACCTCAATAGAAATGCCGTGTCAAATCGTTAATATAATGAAGGTAAACGCATCAGACTGTTAGGAGTATATCCCCCGCAAAATAACGAGGCTGTATCAGCAGAGTAACGTCAAGGAATTGACCTCCGTGTCAATTCCTTGACTGCCAGTTTTGCAAGCAAAACTGGCTTCTGAGCAGTACCACTGCCATCCTTGGCAGTTCTGAACGCGGTTCAAATGGTCTCACAGCCTCGTTATTTTGCGCTATGGTTTTAACTGTCTGATGCGTTTACCCATTTAGCGGAAAAATATGCGAAATTTTATTTCCTTAAAATGCAACAGTTGAACAAAATATGAATTTTGGAAACTGTTGCATTCGTGCGCGAAAAGCGCACACATCAATGCGCAAGTTTTCGAAAGAAAACTTGACGGTTAAGGTGAGTGGCGCCATTGTAGACGCTCACCTTATACCTATGAAATTTCGCATAAAAAGACAGCAGCTGCCTAGAAAGAATATGTATAATGCGAAAGCCCTGATACATTACTACAGTTGGAACGAATCAACTTCCCGTACGACCTCTTGGATAGCTTGGGCATTTTTTTGAGTAACTTCGTGGACGGTTTGGATTGCCTTGTTGATGTTCAATACATCACCGGTCATTTCGCTCATTTTCTCTGTCAGCGCTGCGGTTAGGGTATTGAGAGTCTTCATTTCCTCCGCAGTATGACGTCCGTTATTTGCCATTTCTTCCGATTTAATTTTTATGTCATGCGTTATACCGTTTATATCCGTAATAGCGGCGATAATTTTTTCACTTCCGGTTTCCTGCTGCTGCATTGCCCCCAAAATACCGGTTTCCTGCTCGGAAATTTTACTTAC
Source organism: uncultured Treponema sp. (assembly GCA_963514615.1). GTDB lineage: Bacteria > Spirochaetota > Spirochaetia > Treponematales > Treponemataceae > Treponema. The sequence continues at coordinate 263 of CAUPUT010000179.1, read as the reverse complement.
CAATGTATACACTTGTTCAAACGTTTTTTCGGTCGTATTTTCAGCATCAGTTAACTTTTGGATAATTTGTAAAGATTCTTTAATAACCGCTGCAATCTTCTTTCCTTGCATGCTTGACTCTTCCGCAAGTTTCCGAATCTCATCGGCAACAACAGCAAAACCTTTACCCGATTCACCGGCATGTGCCGCTTCTATCGCGGCGTTCATCGCCAAAAGATTGGTTTGGCTCGCCACATTTTGAATAACTTCACCTGCTTCCAAAA
>CAUPUT010000178.1:0-3984 GCA_963514615.1 uncultured Treponema sp. | reverse complement strand
TGCGGGCGCTTGAGTTCGGAGCGGACATTCTCAAGCTGTTTCCGGCGGAGCTTTTCGGACCGAAAATCATTAGTGCCTTTAAAGGGCCTCTTCCGCAGGGAATTTATATGCCGACCGGCGGCATTACTGCCGAAAACGCAGCCGAGTGGATTAAAGCAGGCGCCGCAGTGCTCGGTATCGGGGGAGCGTTGACGAAGGGTGCCAAAACAGGCGATTTTGAATCGGTTACCCGCACTGCCCGTCAATTAAAGGAAGCAATCGCTGCTGCACGCAGCAAATAACTACCATTTGTTATGAATACCAATTCGGAAACAGGCACATTGCTGAAAAAAAGGCAAGAAAATAAGTGGCTTTTAATATTTGAAAGTCTATTAACCGGCTTATTAACAGGACTGGTTATTACGGTTTTTCGGCTTTCGATCTCTTATCTTAAAAATAGCCGTATTGCATTATACGATGTTATACGGACGGCAGGCGCACTCGGGGTTGTTCTCGCGCTGGCGGGTTTGGCGCTCGTAGGATTATTTATCGGTTTTATTATCACAAAGTGGCCGATGATTAAAGGCGGCGGAGTTGCACAGATCGAAGGCGTTTTTATGCAAAAATTGCAATTTTCTCCTCTTTCGGAACTTCCGCTCAAATTTATCGGCGGCGTTCTCGGAATTGGACTGGGGCTTTCGATGGGACGCGAGGGGCCTTCCGTGCAATTAGGCGCTTATGTCGGGGATGCCGTTGAGCGGCTGGGAAAACGATCATTTACCGAACGGATATGTCTTATTACTGCCGGAGCCGCCGCCGGACTTTCGGCAACCTTCAATGCCCCTTTTGCCGCAATCGTTTTTGCAATTGAAGACATTCATCACCATTTAACGCCGTTACTCTTAGCGTGCGTTATGGCAGGGTCTTTTGCAGGGGATTTTGCCGGAAGTATCTTTTTAGGATCCGGCCCTATTTTCCGATTTTTTACAACCGTAGAATTCCCGCTTTCTCAATTTGCATGGCTGATAGGACTCGGGATATTCGGCGCACTGGTCGGGCACGGATTTAAGCAGTCAATCTATTTTTTTCAGCGATGCTATAAAACACTCCATATTCCGCCGGTGTTGCGGCCTATTATTCCGTTCCTGTTATCGCTGCCGGTCGGGTTGTGGCTGAGTTATTCCTCCGGCGGTGGAGACGGGTTGATAAAAGCACTGACTGAACAGTCCTTCCCGCTTACAACGCTGCTGATGTTCTTAGCCGTTAAGTTGCTTTTTACCGGCATTTCTGCGGGATCGGGGGCAATCGGAGGGATTTTCGTACCGCTCCTTGCATGCGGTGCGACCGGCGGAGCGTTGTATGCAACGGCGCTTGTGCATCTCGGTTTATTGGCACCGGAGCATGTGAATACCATGATTCTCTTTGGGATGGCTGCCTGTTTTACCACCGTTATTAAAGCACCGCTTACTGCCTGCGTTATTGTGTTTGAAACAAGCGGGGCGCTCCATCAGCTGAGCGGCTTGATACTCACTTGTTTTACCGCTTATTTGACGGCAAGTTTTATCGGTTCGCAGGCTCATGACCATATCCTTTTGAAGCAAATTCTCGAATCGGACTATCAGCAACCGGATCAAAAAACATGTACGAACATCGGTACGCCTCAGCTGTATGAATTACCGATCGGGTTACATTCAGTTGCTGCGTTAAAGAAAATCCGCGAAATGGACTGGCCAAAAAAATGCCGCATCATCGGCGTTATGCATGGCGAACGAGAATCTGTTCCCGACGGCAATACCGTGCTGTATCCCGGCGACAAATTGATTGTCCTTGTGGAAGATGATACCGGCTCTCTGCTGGAACAGCTCACCGGTTTAACTGATAATCATGCTAAATAATTTTTAGACAATCTTATAAATTTTTCTTGCTATTTACCATATTCAAGGCTATACTGATAGAATGAGTAAACATTCGCATCTCTATCATTACTATGACGAGATTGAGCGGGTGATATATTATAAGTTAAGGAGGAGATTATGAGTATTTCAAAAGAAAATATTTATAAGCTCGAAGGCCGTGTTCCGTTAAAAACGGCAATCCCACTCGGTATGCAGCATGTTTTGGCTATGTATGCCGGAAACCTCGCGCCGATTTTGGTTATAACAGGCGTTCTTAATATCCCTGCGGATATCAAAGTTTCACTGCTGCAAAGCGCTATGTTTGTTGCCGGTGCCGTTACGTTTGTACAGCTGCGCCCTATTTGGAAAATCGGTTCGGGGCTTCCCACCGTTATGGGAACCAGTTCGGGCTTTATCCCCGTTGCTATCGGCGTAGGATTGCAATATGCCGCAATGGGTGACTGGTCAAACGGGTATGCCGCCATTCTGGGAGCTTCCCTTATTGGTGGTTTAATGGAATTCTTGCTTGGATTTATCGTCAAACCACTCCGCAAGTTTCTGCCTCATGTCGTTACCGGAACCGTCGTTACCACCTTAGGAATTTCGCTTATTCCCGTCGGCATCAAATTTGTCGGCGGAGGTGTCGGACTTGAACAAACACCCGGTTTCGGTTCGATAAAGAATCTGCTAGTTGCGCTTTTTGTCTTTTTAACGATTATCTTTATCCGACAAATGTTCACCGGTTTTTTAAGTATCTCTTCCATTCTGATCGGACTTATCGCGGGGTATATCGTTGCCATATTTGTCGGTATGGTAGATTTTACGCCGGTAAGAAACGCCGCATGGATTTCCGCTCCGCTGCCCTTCTTTGCCGTAGGGCACCTGAACCTCGCTTTCCATTGGGATGCCATCGTTCCATTCATACTTGTCTACCTTGCAACAACTGTAGAAACGATCGGAGATAACACCGGCATTGCAGTCGGCGGCCTCGGACGCGACATAACCGACAAAGAATTACAGGGCGCAGTTCACGCAGACGGATTCGGCAGTATATTCGCCGCAATCTTCGGTGTTATGCCGAATACCTCATTCAGCCAGAATGTCGGACTTATCGGTATGACTAAGGTTGTTAACCGCTTTACGATCGGTATCGGCGCCGGCTTCTTGGTCTTGTGCGGCTTCTTCCCCAAACTCGGTGCAATTGTTTCGACTATCCCGAACCCCGTATTGGGCGGCGGCGTATTGCTGATGTTTAGTATGATCACCATGAGCGGTCTAAACTTGATTTATCAAAGCGGAAAGATTGCAGAACGCGACGTGGTCATTATCGCAGCGTCCCTCGGCGTTGCCTTCGGTTTAAGCAATGTACCGCAAGTAATGCAGCACCTGCCGATGTGGTTCCAGAATATCTTTAAACAAGCGATTGTCGGAGCCTTTGTTACCGCACTTATTTTGAATCTCTTGCTGCCGAAGGCAAAAGAGGATTAACCGATTTGAGCTTATCGCCGTACCAGGATAAAGCCGCCCATACTTCTGACAACTTCGGTGCCGGTAAGCCGGTTATTTCGGAACTTGGAAAGCGGATATTCTTTGTTACCGGCGAACGGGGCTGCGGGAAGTCTACATTTCTCGCAGCTCTTATACAAAAATTCAACTTACAGCCTTCAGGCTTTATTACAAAAAAAGAAGAAACGGCAGCGGAACCGGCGCTGTATATACATCAAATGATAAACGGAACAACGCAATTCCGCTATGAGGCTGATAACCGCGCCGGAATATGCTGTTCGCCTAAACCTGTCGGTTTTGCTCCGGTATTCGATGCGTACGGGGTTATGTGTTTAACGCAGGCGAAGAAGGCGGTACGCTCTTCGCTTGACGGCGATGATGCCGCTTGCTCCGAAGCCACACAAAAAAACAGTACCGTTCCCGAACCGACAGATCCGCCGCAACCTTACGATATCAGTCGTAGCAGCACCCCACCGCAGCAGCATCTGCCGGTCATCTTACTGGATGAACTCGGCGTTATGGAATCGGATGCGGAGCTCTTTTTCCGCACCGTGTGTACGTTGTTTTCCAATCCCCAGTATTATATCATCGGCGCCGTAAAGCC
>CAUPUT010000177.1:0-3993 GCA_963514615.1 uncultured Treponema sp. | reverse complement strand
TCTTAGCTTTCGGCAGATTTTTTTTAAGTGAGGACTTTCCTTACACGGAACTCCATGCCGTTGCGGGCATCCGTGAACACACGCTTCTCTTTGAGAGGATTATTGCAGCAACCGTATCTGTGCAACATACACCAGTTCGGCTCGACGCCGCCGTAGATTATTACCTGATGCGGTGCGCCAAACCTTGTACGGATACATTCTTTCAAACAGCGGAGTCAAAACTGAATACCGTGCTGTCGATTGAACGCGCAACGGAGAATGATCTTATAGAACTCTTCCCGCTCCAGCTTGATTATGAACATACCGAGGTTGCCTACGAAGGCCGCCCGATAAACCCTACCGTCTGCAAACTGTCGCTGCGTGCCCGCCTTACAACCGAATACATCTACAAGGTCTCGGCAGATGGGCACATCGTCGCAAAGGCCGGAACCAACGCGCAGGGTTTTCACTGGTTCCAAATCGGCGGCGTCTACACCCTGCCCGCATACCGGAACAAGGGATTAGCCGCAGCGGCCGTTGCGCATCTCATTAGTACCCACAGTGCAGAAATGCACGGCTTCGCACTCTTCGTAAAAACCGCCAACACAGCCGCCCTCCGCGTATACGAAAAGCTCGGCTTTGAGCAGTGCGGGCTGTTTAGAATGAGTTATTGGAAGGCGGGGACGAGAGATATACCCGTTTTATACTCCTAAAAACAGCGCAATTCTTGATAAGAGAATCACAAATAGGAACCTCTAAAAACTGCAAGACTATCCATCGGCTTGTTCTGTAAGGAAATTCATTAACTTGTCCGCTTTGCGGGCTGCGAATCAGTTTTTAGAGGTTCTCACTTGTATGTCCGGAACTGCACAAGCTTCACATTTTAAAACAATCGGCAATATAGGGAACCTCTAAGAACTTCAGTTTTGAGAGGTTTTCCTGAGATTTAGATGCGATGTTGCGGAACGAGCTGAGATAATATGGATGCAGTCTGCCTCCATATATACAACCTGCACAATGCTTACCCACACCTAACCAACTCACCTTTTAGCATTATCTATAACCTACGATAAGTATATAATAATGTATGTACATAATTATCAATAAATTCTGAAATACAAAAGATGTGTCGTATATTTTCAAAAGATTGCACTGCGGCTTATCTTCCAAAGCCGGTGAATTCTTTTATTCCGAAAATCTTCCGGTATTGACTGCACACTAATATCTTGCACGGTAAAACGCGCATTTTGATAAACAAACGTATCCTCTCCCATGCTGCGATCCGGTCTATCCGAAAGTTCCGCCGCACTAAAGCGGAGTGTCCGTGAATTGGTCGAAAAGTACAAAACGCCTTCTTCCGACAATACCTGACAACAGTTGCGGATTAAATCCTGCCAATGCCGATTCACATCGAAGAATTGGGGCGCACGCTTTGAATTGGAAAACGTCGGCGGGTCGCAAATGATGATATCCCACCGTTCTTTCCGTTTTGCGGCCTGATCCAAAAAAAGGCGGACATCACTTTGCACAAATCGACAGCGCTCGGAATCAACAACCCCATTCAGCTGAGCATTTTCAGCCGCCCATTGCAAATAGTTTTTCGACAAGTCAACCGAACAAACCCGCCGCGCTCCGTTTACCAGCGCATGAACGGAAAAAGAAGCGGTATAGCAAAAAAGATTCAGCACAGACTTAGCGGCGGCGCTTTCGGCAATTGCAAACCGAGCCGGCCGATGATCAAGAAATAAACCGGTATCGAGATAATCGGATACATTGACCAAGAACCGGCACTTACCTTCCCGCACAATAATCCGCTTTTCACTGTTCGCAATCTTTTCATATTGAGCTTCGCCGCGCTGCCGTTTCCGGCATTTTTGATATACCTGCGCCGCAGAAATCTGCAAAGCATCGCATAACGCTTCCGTCAGCTCCGAAAGGGAAGCAGCACGTTTATCTTCTTTTTTATCCATTGGCCGTTCATATTCGGTAAGGACGGCGAACAGTACACCGGTTATATCTTCAACATAGAGATCGACGGAAACAGAAATTTCAGGAATATCTTTATCATACAGCCGATAGGCAAAAAGGTTTAATCGCCGCGCATATTTTTTTAAATGTTTATACCGTTTTACGAGGCGGTTATAAAAAAGTGACGCCTGTTGAGAATATTCGGAAGGGTTCATAGCAGTTTTACTACGGGACTTTAATGCGTGTACTTCTTAAAGTCCCGTATATGTACCGGTTATAGAATAAGACAATTGTTATTCACTTGCCTGCTGAATACGGGTATTCATCATAACGCCTAAAAGCGCATAACCTGAGGTAAGATCTTCCCGCTGAACGAGTACATGATCGGGAACCTTAATTTTTACATTTGTAAAATTCCAGATTGCATCAATTCCTGCTGCTACCAATTGATCGGCAATATCTTGTGCAGTGGGCGACGGCGCCGTCAAAATTGCCAAGGCAGGGTGCAAAATGTTAATCTGTTCCGCCAATTCATTCATTGCAAAAATCGGAATACCGTGAATTTTTTTGCCGATCTTTTTTTTGTCACTGTCAAAAGCCGCACATATTTCCAATCCGTGGTCTCTAAATCCCTGATATCCGGTGAGCGCGGTTCCAAGATTACCTGCTCCAATAAGAATAGCCTTTTGCAACGTATCCCAGCGGAGAAAATGTTCAATAGCTGCAATGAGTTCTTCAACCGGATAGCCCTTTTTCGGCTTTCCGATAATCCCGGTAATCGCTAAATCCTTACGTACTTGAATCGGCTCAAGATGCAACTCTTCAGCGATAACGGTACCGGAAATATAGGGGAGTCCATCCGCTTGAGCTTGTTTTACTATGTGCAAATAGGACGGTAATCTTCTAATCGACGGTACGGCAGGTATCTTTAACTTTTTCATTCGTATCACCTTACTTATCAAAACTCAAGGATCTATACTCTTCTAGTCCTCTATCGTATTCTACCATGATATAAGCAAAACAGTGAAAGGTCAAGCAGAAATTCGACATTCGGATTATCCGATCGAATCAAAAATAATCGCCCTCTTGACACTTGCAAAAAAATAACTGAAAATAAGAAGGTATTCTAGTAAAATACCAACTTTGAATAAAGGAAGGGGGTCGTTACCATGCGGCACAAATTATTGATACTATCACTGGCTTTAGGACTGCTTACCGCTCCGTTTATCTGCGCACAAAACAAAGACACGGCAAAGAAAAACGATAAAAACAGCGAATCCGACAGTATGATTACCGTCGAACAGGCATACCTCAATTCGATTGAAGGCGTTATGATTAACGAAATGGTTGCCGCCGAGGGGCGCGATTCAAAACGCGTTGCCTTACAGTACATCGAAGAGGCATTAAATGAGGGTCGTAAATCGGAAGAAATTCAGACGGCGTTAAGTACATTAGCAACCGAGGGGCTTTCATCCGTTGTGAGAGAAGACGGTAGAGTAGTAAATAATTATCCGGAAATAAGACTCCGCGCATGTGAGCTGCTCGGACAAATGGGAACCGACAAAGCAAAAGATATATTGGTTACGGTTATGTACACCGATAACGAACCGGCAGTTATTACAGCCGCAGTAAAGTCTCTCGGCGAAATCGGCAAAAACGACAACGACGAAGTATTTAACATGATCAACTGGATTGCTCGAAAATTCGACACGGTTAATCCTACAAGTTCGCTTGCGCTTGAAATCTTAAATACCTTCGAAAAAATATCCGGTTCTGTTACCAATAAAAAAGACATGTTTGAAACGGTGATGCGTATTGCAAATAACTATAGCTATGTAACACCTGTCAGAACAAGAGCTTACGAAGTAATGCGAAGCATTTCAAACTCAAATAGCGACCAAAACAAAAATAAGTAGTTCATAAACAGTAGGGAAACTCTAAAAACTGCAAGCCTATTTTATCGGCTTGTCCTATAAGGAAATTCATTACCTTGGGGCTGTCTAAAAACTTCAGTTTTTGGACAGCTTCCTTAGATTTAGATGCGAT
>CAUPUT010000176.1:0-4024 GCA_963514615.1 uncultured Treponema sp. | reverse complement strand
CAATATGAGGTACATAGTCCTGGTACCCGTTCTTTTTTACTCACGGTTTTATTGCGGCAATTGAGTCCCTTCGGCTTTCTTGCCTATATTCCGATGGGGCCGTCTATCCTTATTACGAATGATTCACGCCTTCCTGAAACGGTGGAAAAACGGAAGCTTTTTCTGGTAAACCTTGCGGAAAAGCTCGTTTCCTTGCTGCCTACTTATGTTTTTTTAATTCGCTTTGATCCGCCGTGGGAATGTGCAATGAGAAGCGGAGATTCACAAGTATTCTCTCGTCAAGATTTTCCGCTTATTCCCTGTACCGGCGGAAAAACACCGTGCAGCCTGCGTAAAGCAGTCTCCGATATTCAGCCGCCCGATACGGTTATGCTCGATTTAGGACAGCCGCTTGACGCCTTGCTCGCTCAGTGTAAACCTAAGTGGCGCTATAATATCCGGCTTGCCGAAAAAAAAGGCGTACAGGTTCGCTGTTTTCCCGGAAATCAAGCCGAAGACGTAATACCGCTTTTTTATCAACTCTACCGCGAGACCGCAGCGAGGGACGGTATCGCTATCCATAGCGAAAACTATTACCGTTCGCTTTGCCGGCTTGCCGCCGACGGTACATTCGATACCGAACGTATTCTTATTTCAATCTATATCGCTTATTTTGAAGAAAAACCGCTTGCTGCGATTATCACGCTTTTTTCTCCGAGCGGAGCCGTCTATCTGTACGGCGCTTCTTCAAATGAACACCGCAATCTTATGCCGGCATACCTGCTGCAATGGCAGGCAATCCAAGATGCACAAAAGTACGGTTGCCCATCCTATGATTTTTACGGGATTCCGCCAACCGACGATTCGAACCATCCTATGCACGGCCTGTATCGGTTTAAAACGGGATTCGGTGGGGCAGTTATCCATCGAGTGGGAACACTTGATATTCCGGTACGGGGTTTCCGCTATCGTCTCTACTCGTGTGCCGAGCGGCTACGGGCATTCTGGTTTAAAACCCTCAAAAAGAAGCTTCGCGTTCACAGCCGAAAATCGTAATGCTTGGATTGCAAGTGAGACAAATGTTTGTCGTTGCGAGACGAGCTGTATAAAAACTAAATTTTATGATAAACTATTAGCTGAGGTAAAGAGATGATAAATGTTTTTATCGATACAATTACACCTTGTCTCAGTGATGCTAAAACAGGAGAGCTCGTTCAGACAGAAGTTATACAAATTACGCGAAAATCTTTTTTGAAAAAGTATAATAAGAAAAATGGATGGTATACAAACTGGGAGCAACTTATCGATGATAACGAAGTTTATGCTCTCGTTGTAGAAGGCTCGGTTGATATACAAGGACTTGTTTCTGTTGTAAAAGATGACGATGCAAAAGCATGTTATATTTCATGGATGTGTGCGAGTCCTGAAAATAATCATCAAATTACAGAAGAAATCAGATATCAAGGTGTTGGCGGACATTTGTTTGCAATTGCTGCAAAAAAATCAATCGACTTTGGTTTTGATGGAATGATGTACGGATTTGCAGCGAACAAAATGTTACTTGATCATTATATCGAAAAATTTAATGCTGAATTTATTGGAATTCTTCATCCGTTTCAATTTGCAATAGATGAAGAAAATGCAAAAAATATCAGGGAGGTTTACACTTATGACTGGACTGATGAAAAATTATAAAGAAAGTTTAAAAGATACACCGCAGCCGATACTGTTGAAGCAAATGAAAAATACCATAGATTTGAAAGCATTATTTTCTTATGCAAAAGCAAATAATATGAAGGTTTCTGAATTATCAGAAAGTGATAAGAAAAAATTTGTCAGGGCAAGGGGCTCATTATAGTTAAAATGTAATGTAAATAAAATAAAATTTAAAGAGTAAACATACATAATACTCAGTCTAAACTTACATTGCCCAGCAGCTTGGAGGAGCTATGCCGGTACATGTTATAACGTCGGATAACTTTGGGGTCAATTTTGTCAATAAATCTTTTCTTACTTCAGGGCGGGATGAATATACTGTTCGTTTTACCCAGAACCCTGCCGAAAAGCATCGATGGCGGCCGCTCACCTTTAACGAAGTGGAAACGCTCATCAAGAACGGAAATACCTGTACTAACTGGAATACCTTTTTGGTGGAAGATCCCTTTACGCCGTCGCTGATAAAAAACTCGCTTTTTGCGGGATTGGTGAGGATTTCCTCTTTAACCGAATGCTATCTGCGCTACCATGATTTTATTGTTCCCGCGGGGATTACCAATAGCAAAATTATCTCCTGCGATATCGGAGCGAACTGCGCCGTGCATGACTGCGCCTATCTTGCGCACTATATTATCGGGAATACCGTCATTTTAAGCAGAATAGATGAGATGGCTGCAACCGATCATGCCAAGTTCGGCGAAGGGGTCATTAAAGACGGGGAAGATGAAGCAGTCCGCGTTACAATCGATGTGATGAACGAAGCGGGCGGACGGGAAATTCTCCCCTTTGCGGATATGATTTGCGCCGATGCGTTTATGTGGGCACGGTACCGCGATGATGCAAAGCTGATGGCGCAACTGAAAAAGCTGACGCAGGATTCTTGCGATTCAGCCCGCGGTTATTACGGTACCGTCGGGGACAATGCAGTGATCAAAAGTTGTAAGATTATCAAAGATGTCCGATTCGGCGAGGCGGTCTATATTAAGGGCGCCAATAAGTTAAAAAATTTGACCATCCGCTCTTCCGCAGAAGAAGCGACGCAGATCGGGGAAGGGGTTGAGCTGGTTAACGGGATTATCGGATACGGCTGCCGCGTGTTCTACGGCGTTAAGGCAGTGCGCTTTGTGCTCGGAAATAATTGTACGCTCAAATACGGCGCCCGCCTCATTCACTCCGTGATGGGAGATAATTCAACCATTTCCTGCTGCGAAGTGCTCAATGCGCTGATCTTTCCCTACCATGAGCAGCATCACAATAATTCTTTTCTTATCGCCGCGATGATTCAGGGGCAGTCCAATATGGCCGCCGCCGCTACGGTAGGGTCAAACCACAACACCCGCGGCAACGACGGAGAGATTATCGCCGGTCGGGGATTTTGGCCGGGACTTTCTGCGACACTCAAGCATAACTGCCGGTTTGCGTCCTTTGTGCTGTTGAATAAGGGCAATTATCCCGCCGAACTCGATATTCCTTTCCCGTTCAGCTTGGTCAGCGATAATCTGCGGGAAAATTGCCTCGATATTATGCCTGCCTATTTTTGGATGTATAATATGTATGCGCTTGCCCGCAATAACGATAAATTCAAAAAACGGGATAAACGGAAAACAAAGACGCAAAAGATTGAAACCGAGGTGCTTGCCGGCGATACCGCCGGGGAAATTATGCACGCGATGGAATTGCTGGAGCACATCTTTGAAACTGCATGGGCGGCGGCAGGAAATCAATCCGAAAGTGCTCAATATCTTTTGACTCATAAACGGGACGAGCTGAAAAAACTGCCCCTCACTGCCGAAAACATCGAGCATTCCGCCCGCCCGGTGAAGATTCTGCACGGCGTGGATGCATGGTATGCGTACCGCGATATGCTCGTATGGTACGGGGTAACCGTTTTGGCAAAATACATCGATGAAACCGGCGCCGATGGTGAGGTGTTTAGCCGCAGTGGTGTATGCAGTCGGTTCAAGCTTCAAAACGGAACAATCCCGTGGGTCAATGCAGGCGGGCAGCTGATACGCGAGGACGAATATGACCGTCTCCGCAGTAGAATTGGGGCGGGGGAGTTCAATTCGTGGCACGCAATTCACGCCGAATACGACCGGCTCTGGGAACGGTATCCCTTTGACTGCGCAGAACATGCCTACAGCGTACTTTGCCGACTCGCCGGAGTTCCCGCCCTTACCGGGTCACAGTGGCAAACCTACCTTGCCGAAGCGCTCCGCTTGAACCGCTACATTGAAGCGCAGGTTCTTATCACCAAGAAAAAAGACTACACCAATCATTTCCGCGATATTACCTACCGGAATCGGGCGGAGCGGGATGCCGTACTCGG
>CAUPUT010000175.1:0-4046 GCA_963514615.1 uncultured Treponema sp. | reverse complement strand
CACTGCTGCAATTTACAATCGTACTGCACAATCAATTAGAACTATTTTAAATAAGGAATGAATTATGTCGCAGATTGCAAAAATGATTATTAACGATCCTGAAAGTTTTCATCTTTTAACGGCCGATGCTAAAGAACGGATTATAAAAGCAGCAACAAACACCGTCAATATTCAAGCTGCGCTTGCTAAAAAGCAGAATGTTAAAACGATGAAAGATACCTTTACGCTAAGGAACACCTTTACAACACGTCAAGTACAGTATGATCAAATGCCGACAGGACGCTATGCACTCCATACAATACATTCAACAATCGGCATAACAGAAAAAGCAGCCTATATGGAACGGCAAGAAAAAGGCGGCATACACAAACCGGCTACCGGCTCCACACTTGCCATACCTACCGACGTTGCCCGAAGCGGCAACCGAGCGAGACCTGTTGCAAGGATGTATCGAGTCAACAAGGTAAAAGCGCAAAAGGTACGCGGCACATTCAAAAAGAACATAGCATCAAAAAAAGCCCGGCAAGTTGCACGGGCTTATATCGCATTTAAAACCGGCAAGCTACTATCTTACGGAGGGAGCCTGCACAAAGTTACTCGCTTTAAAACAAAAAACGAAAACGTATCGTTCAGATTGAAACAAGCATATAGCTTTTCAAAAACTCAAACCCGTACACCGCCTCAACCATTCTTTCTACCATCCTGCGAAAAACCAGCCGCAGACGGTCAAAGAATATTTAACGCTCAAATGGATAAACTGCAATAGAAATTATCCCTATTATTCTTATCAGACGCTGCTGCTATTCTACTTTTGGAAATCTCTTTTTTATCTCATCGATTTTAGTAAGCCATTCTGACTTCTCTAGTTCTCCTCTCAAAACTTGCATCCCAAGCGGATCAGATTCTCTTGAGTAAGCTGCTTGACGAAGACCATCGATGTAACAATTGTATGCTTCTTTTGAGAGCTTCCCTTCATCATAAAGCTCTTTTTTTGATTTTTTTACAATATAATCACCTTCAATTTTTTCATCGGGTTTTAGTTGAATAACTCCGGCTGCAACCTTTTCAGCTTCACTCATATCGACAAAATCCGTGCCGGTTTCATTCAACTTTTTTCCTTCCGGCATCGAGACGAGCCCTTCTTTAACCAGCTGTGCAAGCGGCTTTTTAGTTCCCGACTGTAAGTCAGTGTACAACCGGATGTCGTCGCCGATATTTGCGACACAATTTTCAATAATCCGATATTCGATTACAGGATCTTTCTGTTTAGGCATTGCTCCGCAATAATGCCCGATGATGATATTATCTTTAATCTCAAGGTATTCCATGCCGTTAGTCTCCTATATTTTTTTAAGTTGCCAAATGATAAAGGTTTTATTCCGAGATCGATTTTCCTCTGCAGTTGGGACAACACGGGAAGCATCAAAAGACATATTTTGTTTTTCCCAATAGCCTTCAGCAGTCCAAGACCTATCACCACCACGCTCAACGGTTTTAAAAACGCCTGAACATGAGATAATTCTATTGCCAGCGTCAAATGCAACAGTGCCCGTAATATTTCGAATCGCATCGCCTTGCTCTTCGCCATTAAATGGGTTCGCTCCTTTTCCTTTAGCCCGGAAAAAACAGCCGTCATAGTTGACCTCTGCCCAGCGGTACCCTTCAAAGGTGAAAACCGTTTCAGGCTTTGGCATCCACGGCCATTGGATATAGCCGTTTTGGAAGATTTTGATTAACAACTCATCCGTATATTTTTTTGCTGAACTCAATGTGTCAGCATCCCCCTGCGCTCTCGTTTGTGCTTCGGCTTGCACCGTCTGATCTATATAGCTTTTAGCGGAGCGCAAGGTCTCGATATCCCCTTGCGCTCTTACTTTTCCCTCAACAGCATTTATTTGATCGGTATATTCCTGCGTAATTTTCTTAATGGCTTTTAACACATCCGATTCTTGAACATTATCAGGCTTTCCGGAAACTTTTTTTATATCACCAAACGCTTCTAAAAAAATCGCCTGTAGCGCACCATTAATGTCATTCATCCAGTCTGCCAGCAACGGCGTACCATCTGTGCTTTCAGCTGTCGTCGCATTAACTGCTTTTCCGCCGGGATACTTCGGATCAGTATCATCTCGATAATCTGTGTAGTTGTGATCAATCTTTATCATCTATAAGACACCCCCCTCTTTTATATTACTTTGTTGTACACCTATATCCATTCTATAAACATTACCGCGACCGTATGCACCGGCTTTATTTTTAAAATTAAGTATTCTATGTAATTCCTAAACTCTTTTTTTATTTGTATTTTTTCAACATAAAGAATTTCATTTTTGTTATTACGAACAACACGCCTACAAATAAAATAACAATATGCCCAAAACCGCGGATCATTTTTAATTGAATATAGTTCAGAAACATCGTTACGTAAAATCGAAGGCGAAAAATTTTCATCACCAACCCTATACCCGCATACTGCCTTTACGTTTTTACAACACAGTGTTTTATTTCCGCATACGGCAATATTCGTAACACTCCGCTGGCGCGGATTACTTACCGGTGTATTTTCAACAACTAAAATATTTGCATCGATGTTCCTTAACATACTTTCGAGAAATATCGCCGACTGCCCACCTTTATTTATCCGCCACAAAGCAGCAAGAACATTCCGCTGTTTTGTTAATTCTTTACTTGAGAAAACAACGGCAAAAACCTTTTCCCAATCATCAATACAACGGCTTGTTTCTGGAAACATGTCAAAATACACCCGCTCCATCTCATGCCGCATATTTTCCGGCAAAACAGCAATCGCTTTTATTAACTTTCGCTTGTTACTGTCTGTTGTAAGATTAAAAGCTCTCGATCGAGGAAACAATAATTTTATCGCATCAAAAAAGCCGTTCAATACTGCACCCCATCTATCGCTAAAGCCCCAAGCCTTGCCAACTCACCATTATCAAGAGTATACAACGGCACTAACCTTCCATCTTTCTGTATCTCTGCGGCTTCAAATACCGCCTTGACGGATACCGCTATTTGATTGACAACCGTTATAACATGATTTTTTGAAACAACATTTGTCCGATTGTTATCATCGGAAAGACCTCGTATGTACAGGTCTCTATCTAAAAAATAATTTTGTAATGCGGGCTTTACCACCTGCGCAAAATCGGCAGGGACAATCCCTGACACGCCGGTAATTGCAACATCAAAAGCAGCAACGGTAATCGATTTTACATTTGAATACGAACCGTCATTTTTTGGATCGAGCATTGCCGTTAAAGGTTTCCGTGTCGCTCTGCCTGTTTGAGGATCATACGTACATGCCTCACCGACTTTTTTTAATAAGTCTTTATCAGGAACACGATCGACATATACATCAGAAATACCGGACACATAAAGCAGCACTCCGCCCGGCTGCTCCTTGTCATTGTATGGATATACATTCAATACCCCCGGAACTTCCGATGCCCAAATCCGGTAGTCTGCTAACGCACCGCCCTGCGGCTGCAACCGAAACCGGTTAACAACTCTGTTGCGGTAACTTGATTCACGTTCGTTATCCAACCCTACTCTTGCAACATCCGAAACAACCGCTTCCGTCTTTATAAAGCCATACGGATTAACAAAATTAAGCGTATCATTTTTTTCAAGATTTCCAACCGTGCCTATTTCTGTGCAAATAACCGAAACGGTTTCTTTTGTCTGCAATAGAGCTTTCGTTTCTTCCACTATATAGAGTTTTCCTGTTACACTGCTTTTTAACTGTGTACCGGAATACAGAACACTCCCCTGCGTTAAAACATCAATAGTTATTATACCCCGCCACTGCACACCCGCCAGTGGCTCACCGACACCAAACAAAACGCCCAACTTAACAAGCGGCCGAAGCCGTACTCCTAAAATTATAACTTCTTCCCAATCAGCCGTTTCCGGAAACA
Source organism: uncultured Treponema sp. (assembly GCA_963514615.1). Taxonomy (GTDB): domain Bacteria; phylum Spirochaetota; class Spirochaetia; order Treponematales; family Treponemataceae; genus Treponema. The sequence continues at coordinate 108 of CAUPUT010000175.1, read as the reverse complement.
TTTGTAAAAAATACCAACCGACTAATTTATATACAATGATAAAAACACCTGCGAACACTTTACATAAAATCTTAATAAAAGATTTAGGCAGAATCCGTAATTGCGTAT
>CAUPUT010000174.1:0-4055 GCA_963514615.1 uncultured Treponema sp. | reverse complement strand
TCGGTCATCAAACAAGACTGTTTTTCCAACTGTCGCCCAAGCTGAAATGTTTTTTCTTGCTCATATAAAAATGCCGCCTCCACTTCCGGGGCCGCCCCGCCAATACCATTCACCTTGCGGCAACGAAATACCTTCAATACCGTTTCCGGTTGTCTTCGTATCAACGATAAGCGTCGTAAAATCTTGAGAAGCCGATACCTGAAAACGTTTTTCCGTTTCAATATTCGTTTTCCACGTAAATCGAACGTCAGGACAAAGCGTATCTGCGAGTGCATACCCATTAGGTGGGAAAATACTGCGCAACATATAGTCGGTATTAACCGTTTCAAATTTAACCGGAGCGGAAGCCGACATCTCAGCACCTTCCGAATCAATCCCCGATACTGTCCAGTAGTAATCGCCGTTCGGCAAAACCGCTGCAGCATCGTCAAGTTTGAAAGAGTTGGATACAACAACGGTATCGACAACAATCGTCTTCATTTCAGCGTCTTTTGCAACTTTAAGCCGATAAGACTTTGTTTCGGAAATATTTTTCCATGCAAAAGTCATTTCCTTTCCACGCGTCGTTTCCGCCGTTACTTGAGGGAACAATATCTGAGGGGCTTCCTTTACAACAGCTTGTTTTTTTATATGAAAAAAAGCTATCTTCGAGGCTTCCGGTGCATTTTCGACGCCGATAAGATATCGGGGTGTAACACGCCAGTACCACGTTCCCTCTCCGAACTCGGACAAAGTAAGCGATTGAGTATTGATAAAGCGGCTGAATTGAGGCTCTTTTAATTCAGGGTCATCGGAAACCTCAAGCAAATAAGAAGCGGCAAGAGAATTTCCCTCCCATAAAAAGCGAATCGCAGGTAAAGCCGTATTATAGGTATACTCTGCTTCGAGAGCGGGTTCCAACAACACCGGAGCAGGAGCTGCAATGACATTTACCTTACCGGATTGCACATTCGCATCTGAAGCCCCTTGTGCAGAAGAATAAAGCCGCCAATAGAATGACCTATTCTGTTGTGTAAGTGTAAATTCAGACAAATCGGTAACCGTATATTTTTGACTTTCGTCGGAAAAACTGCTGAGCGGTGAAGTTTCAAGTATTAATTTCTCACCGGCGGGCAAAGAGTTTTGCCATTGGAATGGGACATCGACGCCTTTTCCGCTCTGATTGAGCAATCTTATACTTTTCCCGGGGCTAATCATCACCAGAGGTGTTTCTATTCCCGTCTGTATAACCGCACCTCGTGTCAACAGTTCCGGCTCATCCGTCCCTTCTTGTCCGGTAACGGCAGCTTCACCTTTTTCTACAACGAGTTGTAGATTCCCCACATCACTTTTATCTGCACGAAATGAAGAACCTTTTGAAATCTTGGCCGTAGTGTTTTCCGAACTGACGAGCATATTGGAAGCATCAGAGGTTTCAACCGACACGAGTCCGTTCGTCAAATCAATGCGGGATTCATCGTTGTTGACAAACACCTGAATCATCGTACTCGAACCGAGCTCGACGACATTGCGGTCAACAAAATACAGCGTTGCCTCCGCTTCGGGGGACGTACGTATGGTATCACCGTTATACACGGGTGAATTCTGTTGCGGACGATCCCAAACGGCGCGATCAAGGAACTTGCGTTGTACCGATTTATACTTATACTGTACGGTTGCAACCGGCGTCTTATCATTACGCGAAAACGTTCTATTTAAATTTCTCACGAATAAAAATGAACAAATAAAAACTACCAATAGACAAAGGGCTACAACGGTAATATCCGCACCTGTGTTTTTAAAACTAGGATTGGATTTTATATTTTTTCTCGTCTTCATTAAGATTCACCTTTGCAAAATCGGGAATGGGGATTCCCAACACATTTCTAATTTGGTTAAGAGTTGTCGGGCCTTTTTCTCCCGCACCCGGAATACCCTCTTCGTTGGGCATATTAACAACCGCAAACATACGGAGCGGTTTTTCCTTTCCTTTTACGGTAACCGATGGCATTTCTTCCACAAGAACCTGATCATGCACCAACTGATAGGTGTATTCAGTGATAAGAATGTCGGTTCCCATCGGCTTGTTTAAAGCTTCCGTTCGGGAGGCAAGGTTTACCGCATCGCCGATAACCGTATATTCCATACGTTTCTGAGATCCGATTTGCCCCGCAACAACCGGCCCTGAATTAATACCGCAGCCGATGCGGATAATCGGTTTTTTATCCCCTCCCCGTCCGCGGTTAAACTGCATAAGAGCCGCCCTCATGCGGAGCGCTGCACGGATACAATTCAGCGCATCTTCACGCGGAGATCCGGAACTCGTCGGCGCCCCCCATACGGCCATAATCGCATCACCGATAAACTTATCAACAACACCGTGGGTATCATTGACACATTCAACCATCTGAGTCATATATTCATTCAAGAAACCGACAACTTCAAACGGTTCGAGTTTTTCCGAAATTGCAGTAAAAGAGCGGATATCCGAAAAGAATATCGTCGCTTCCTTTGTTTCTCCACCGAGCGTTAACCGTCCCTGCGCAGCAAGCTCCGCAATCTCCTTATTGATAAACCTGCCGAACGAATCCTTGAGGCGCTCCCGTTCCGCAAGCCCCTTCCCCATCTGCACGAAGCTCGAAGTTAACTGCCCGATTTCATCACGTGTGTTCGGCTTTAAGTCAAGCTCATATTCACCCGCCTCAATCTGATGGGCAGCAACGGTCAGCAACTTGATCGGAGTACTGATGGATTTTGATAAGAACCATACGAACATTGCCGAAAGCGCGAGTACTGCGATGCTTAAATAGAGATTCCGCTTTGCCGTATCATTGACGGGTTCAAGCACTTGGGCAGCTTCTGCTGTGGTAAGCACCGCCGCATCAGCAAACGAAAGCCGTGTATATGAACCGAAATATTTTTTACCGGTATCATCTTTAAACAGCACCTGCCGGTTGGTATCGCCGTTTTCACGCATTTGGGTAAAAAGCGGAAAAGAAGCAACACTTGCACCACGGCGGATAAGATCAAAATCGGGATGAATAAGCACATCGCCCGTATCGTTTACGAGGTAGGTTGTTTGCAGCGTTCCCTGTCCGAACCCATCGGAAAGCTTTTCTACAGAAAAGAATACCGCAAGCCCTTGTGTAAGGCCTTTTTCTTTATACGGATAAAATAAGACAAGCATCGGCTGATTAAAAAGCGGGGCGGCATTGAGGATTTTCATAACCCCCTGCTCGACATGGACAGCAGCATCCCGCTCCTGTTTTAAAAACGTTTCTACCAGCGAAGGCTCCAGCTCATGGGATAAAAAGAACGTAGTATTCAGTAGGGTACGGTCGATGCCGTCCGGACGCCGCAAATCGGTAACAAGGACAGCGGCAACCGAAGGATTCCGTTCAAAATAAAATGCGGCAGCCCGCTTTGCAAAGCTGCTTGAGCTTTCAGCCGTATTGATGAGATCCAAAAGCAGAAAAGCATTTGCTCTAATAGATGCAAGTTCATTTTCAACGGAATTTGCCGCCTGCGCATTGACCGTCCGGTTATTTTCTTCGGCCGTGATTTGGACATCTTCACTACCGAACCATGTTACCAGTAAGGTAATGGTACCGAGTGCAATAATGAGCAAAATAGAAATCATTATAACCAATTTTGCTCCTATCGGAAATTTTACTTTATCCTGTTTAACCTTTTCGTTTTGTCCTAACATTTATTTCTCCGCATTCAAAATAATCACAGCTTTCTTTAAATCACGCATACAATTAATCAATTTACACACTTAATGCCGTTTGATTTTATTATAACTTTCTATTTAACGCAAGACAGACATAACAAGAAATATGAAAATATCAAAAAATACGGCTATCACACTTTAATCCACATAATGACACCGGTATGGTACTGTAAACCCTCTAAAAACACAATCCTTAGAGGGCTTTTTGTTTCTTTTTATAATAGGGCACCTCTAAAAACTCGGTTAGATTTTTAGAGGCGCCCAATACAGTTATAACTATAATGCAGTGAGTTTTTTCCGTACCAATTCCGTAGTCTGATTGGGATTTGCTTTGCCTTGCGAC
>CAUPUT010000173.1:0-4088 GCA_963514615.1 uncultured Treponema sp. | reverse complement strand
CCTAAGTGATTAGGTCATCTCTAAAAACTCGGTTAGATTTTTAGAGATGACCGACGAGTTTTTGTTTAAGTCTTTATGCTGTAATAACTTAAACAAAAACATCGCAAATTAAATCTAAGGAAAACCTCTAAAAACGGAAGTTTTTAGAGGTTCCCATTATTACAATGAAAGTAACGCGTATTTTTATTTTTGGTATTATATGTTTCGCTTCCGTATTCCTCGTTTTATGGTCGTCCGATAGCGGCAAAAATGATGCTTTCGACCATGGTGTGGGCGGCGGCACCTCTCTACCTGCTGAATTGCCGGAAGAACATGAGGCGTCTTCTGCTCCTCAGGCCTTGTATTATCGGGCATATTCGGTTAAACAAGGTGATATGGTCGGTACTATCGCTGCCGAATATGGAGTAAGTCAGGATGCGATTATCAGTCTTAATAAACTTAAAAATACGCGGACATTGCAAATCGGACAAATATTAAAGATTCCGTCGATAGACGGTATTTCCTATACGGTAAAAAAAGGCGATACGCCTGAAGCTATTGCCGATAAATACAAAATCTCCTTGGAAAAACTCGCAACAGTAAATACGCTCACCGATAATACGATAGAAACAGCTTCCGTTATCTTTTTACCTGATGCAAAACTCGATTGGGCTACCTTGCAGGAAATCAACGGAGACCTTTTCCGAAGACCGCTGCATAGCAGTTATTATATCACTTCCCGTTACGGCTGGCGGGATAATCCGTTCCTCAGCGGTCAGCGGAGCTTCCATAACGGTATGGATATGGCGGCTCCTAAGGGTACTGCCGTTTATGCGGCATTAAACGGGCAAGTTATTGCGACCGGATACAGTACCGTGTATGGAAATTACATTATGATCCGCCATCATTCGGGATACCAGACGCTGTACGGACACCTTAATGCCATCCTAACTTCCAAAGGCAGCTTTGTTTCCGTTTCTTCAAAGATTGGTACGGTTGGAAACACCGGAATGAGTACGGGGCCGCACCTTCATTTTACCGTTTATCGAAACGGAGCGACGCTTAACCCTGCCGGTCTATTAAATTAACGTTGCGCTGTTGAAAGATTGCAGCTTCTATAATAATTGTACATGACTAATACAAAATCCCATAGTATCGGTTTTTATATTCTCATAGCCGTTGCCGTAGCGGCCGGTTGGGTTATCGCTTCGGGTATTGCGCTGTATATCCGCGGTACGCAATTATTGACTATCCTGCCGGAGGAACAGGCACGACAGGACGCGGCTTTCGGCGCAGATATAACCGCTGCTCGCGATTCCCTCGGAAACGAAGCTCGCAGATCTTTTCACACTCCTCCTTTATTACATCTTGCACCTTGTGCGCAAGGTATTCCGCAACCGGCTGCAATAAGCGCTCGTTCCGCTGTTGTGATGGACGCTGCGAGCGGATCTCTTTTATTCGAAAAAAATCCCGATCAAAGTATTCCTCCTGCTTCATTAACAAAATTGGTTGCGATGTACACGGTGATGCAGGCTGTTGAGCGGGGAGAAATCAGCTTGACCGATACTATCATGCCGCCTGCAGAATCGTGGGCTGTAAATATTCCGCCGGGGTCATCGCTGATGTTTTTGGGAAAAAATCAGCGAGTAACCGTTGAGGAGCTGATGAGGGGGATGGCGGTTGTTTCCGGTAATGACGCAGCGGTGGCACTTGCAATTCATACGGCAGGTTCCGTGGAGACCTTTGTTCGGCAGATGAATGAAGCCGTCGCAGCGCTTGGCTTGCAAAATACGCACTTTGAGGATGCAAACGGTTTGAGCGAATATAACCGCACAACCGCCCGTGATTTTGCCCGTTTTTGTGCAGTGTATGTACGAAAATATCCCGACCATCTTGCGCAGTTTCACTCGCTGCGAGAACTTAGCTATCCGCAGCCGCATAATATGCTTAAAGCGCAAACAATTATCCGCCAGTCGGCGACGAATACGCTATTGGGTAAACTGGACGGCTGCGACGGCATTAAGACAGGGTTTATTTATGAGTCCGGTTTTAATATTGCGCTTACCGCACAGAGGAACGGTGTCCGGTTTATTGCGGTTATTTTAGGTGGCGTCGGTAAAAATATGGCGGAAGGGAAGGCGCTACGGGAAGAGAATGGCACCCTATTGATGGAATGGGCGTTTTCTCACTTTTCCACAAGATATGCACAGAACTTTCCATTGGATATTCCGGCTATTCCCGTTGTCGGGGCAAAAGAACAGGCTAACAGAACGGCGCTGCTGCCGCTGCCGGATGATCCGGGCGGAAATGGTGGAGCTTTTACCGTTCCTCTTTCCGGTACTGAATTAAACGGTACAGCAGAGAATATCGCTGAAATTCATTCGCGGATACTCGTGCCCGGTGCGCTCGCCGCTCCCATTGCAGCAGGAGAAAAAATCGGAAAGGTGCAATTCTTTACGGAAGATGAGGGGAGACCGCTGGTGCTTGCTGAATTTCCGCTTATTGCAAACAAAACCCTTGAAAAAGGGAGCGTCCTTCGTTGGAAATATGATAATCTTGCACTAAAATTGCATCGCTTTTTAAATCGTCGGTAAGGTGGAAAACTTTTTATATTAGGCATCGCTAAAAAACTCAGTGTTGAGAGCTGCCTTATTTATTTTATAGAGACTTTTAGGAATACATATTTTGAAATACTTTATTGAAACGTATGGATGTCAAATGAACTTTGCCGAATCTGCGGCATTGGAACAGCTCTTGCGGGAACGCGGCTGGGAGGCTGCCGAAGATATACAGCACTGCAATTTGCTGATTGTGAATACCTGTTCGGTGCGGATAACCGCCGAAACCCGCGTATTCGGGCGGCTCGGTCTTTTTTCCGCAATGAAAAAGAAGCGGAATTTTACGATTGTCTTAATGGGCTGTATGGCACAGCGGCTGCATGATGAGATAAAGGAAAAATTCCCGTTGCTTGATTATGTCGTCGGGATGTTTGAACGGGATCAATTTACAGCAATCTTCGATGCAGTAGAAAGGGAAACGCTTTGGGAAGGCACGAAGGAAGGTGTCGCTGAGCTGACAGCGCTTAACCCACAGTCCAGCAATGAACAGCGCTATCATTTTTCCAAATGTTCGTATACCGAAGGGGCTTTTCAAAGCTTTGTTCCGATTATGAACGGCTGTAATAATTTTTGTACGTACTGCATTGTGCCGTATATCCGCGGGAGGGAAATTTCCCGTCCGGTTGAAAGCATTTTGGATGAGATTCGGTTTTTAAGCGGAAAGAATGTCCGGGAAATTACGCTGTTGGGGCAGAATGTCAATTCATATCATGGCGTCGACCCTGTCACGGGAACAGCCGTGAGTTTTCCCTCTTTGCTTCATGCGGTTTCAGCAACCTGTGCCGAACAGGACGTTATTAAATGGATACGCTTTATTTCAAGCCACCCGAAAGATTTATCTGATGAACTGATTGAGGTAATGGCGGCGGATCCGCGGATATGTAAATCGCTGCATTTGCCGGTACAAAACGGCTCCAATGAAATTCTTGCGCGAATGAACCGGCGGTATACTGTTGAGCAATACCTTACTATTATCGAGAAGCTCCGTAAACGGATACCGGACATTGTACTGACAACCGATATTTTAATCGGGTTTCCGGGGGAAACACAGGCGGAGTTTGAAAAAACGCTCGACTTGATGAGGACGGTGCAGTTTGATTCGGCTTTTATGTATCATTATAATCCGCGTGAAGGGACAAAAGCGTACGATTTTCCCGACCGGATTCCCGATGTCGAGCGGATTAACCGGCTGCAGCAGGTTATCGATTTACAGCAACATATTACCGATCTTAAAATGCAGCAACGGGTTGGTTCAACTGTTATGATGTTGATTGAATCGCAGTCGAGAAATAATCCCGATGAATTGTTCGGACATACCGAACAGGGGGAAATGGCTGTGCTTGCGGAAAAGTGTGATCCGAAACATATTGGACATTTTATGAAAGTTCAATTACAATCCGTAAAAGGGAAAACGTTTAGGGCTGTCCCTGTCGTATAAGGATTTCCAGGGGAGGATATAATGCCGGGAAAGTTAGTGTATTTTATTATTGT
>CAUPUT010000172.1:0-4095 GCA_963514615.1 uncultured Treponema sp. | reverse complement strand
GCGCATCGAATGCTTTTTTTGTCCGTACCACCGGTTCGGGGCAGGAAAGCCCCCGTGCGTCTACCGTATAATCTGCCATTTCTCTATCTCCTTCTGCTAAATTACTAAAAATTCGGGCACCGCTTAATATTTGCTATGCTTTATGAGGGTCCCTGCTTAAATATTTTGTACGTTTAAAAAAGCGGCATCCCTAATGAGGTCGATAATTAGAGATGCCGCGAAAACATTATTTATTTTTTGCTGCGTAGTATACGCTGATGCAGGCTGTTACGACTAATCCGATAACAACGGCAATCATCCCCGCGCTTGTCGGCCCTTTACCGGAAGAAGCAAGCCCGAAGTTGTGAGCGAAAGCGGCGCCTGCAATCAAACCGGTTACGGTTACAGCCGAGTCGGTGTTACCCTCACCGGTTAAAATGAGCTGGCGTAAGGGGCAGCCGCCGAGCAGAACACTCGCCCATCCGACCAGCACCATACCGAGCGCGTTCCACAATCCGTCGGTGTGGGCAACGGCTTGTCCCGCAAGTCCGAGCTTAAACTGTCCGGTTACCAGCGTTCCGATCAGTACGGCAACTAAAATAGCAATGCTGCCCGTTAAAAGGTGAAAGTCTTTGAGCATAATTGCATCGCGGATACCGCCTGCGGTACAGAGCCGGCTGCGCTGTGCCAATGCGCCGCCCGCAAGACCGATACCGAGTGCGAGTGCAATCGGCGCATGCATTGAACCGGGGCCTTTTTCGCTAAAGGCGAGAACGGCGGGGAATGCAACCAATAAAATGAAGAATACGATCATCACGATGGGGGCAAGCATACCTTCCTGTCCGGATTGGGGATACGCACGGCTCAGCGAGAAGTTTTTGTTGAGGAATACAACTCCGATAGCGATACCGATGATGAACCCTACAAGCCCGAATACCGCATTCAAGTCGCCCGCACCTAAACGCAAGAACATACGAAGCGGGCATCCCAAGAACATCAACGCACCGATCATTACGAAAAAGCCTAACACAAAGCGGGTAAAAGGAGCTGAACCGCCGCGCGGCTTAAACTCTTTTTTTATGAGTGCGATCGCAAACGCACCGACTATCAGGCCGATGACTTCGGGACGCATATACTGTACCACAGCCGCATTGTGCAGTTTTAAGGTGCCCGCAATATCGCGCAAGAAGCAGGCAATACAGAAACCCATATTTCCCGGGTTTTCGAATTTAACCAATACGACAGCCGCAATACCGATAAATGCGCCTGTCAGTGCTACCATGAAATGTTTTTTCATTCCATTCCTCCAGTTTTGATTTTTTAATAAAACTATAAAAAAAATTATATATGGTATGATACAGGGCGCTTTTAGTTCTGTCAAGGATGTCGTTTTCCTGCTTAATTCATTTTCCGATTATCGTTTTTTATACTTTAAACTTACGGATTTCCTGCGCCGGAAGTTCGATTGTATCTTTATTACGGCGACTGATGCTGTTTACTTCCTGCATAGCACTATTAATACGGGAAGTGATACTGTTAAATCTCCATCTCCTTGCGCAATTTCACGCAGCATAAGTGATGTTTGCTGCAGCGCTTTAGAAATCTTTGCCGTAATAACTAAGCTCAGCACAATAATAAATATCATCAACGCAATAAGATAAGGGATGAGATTCTTTACCACCATTCGCGTTTTGTATGCCATGCCCGATGATAATCAGTGGACTTGCAAGTTGCAAATACTGCAGAGCAACGTGTACATTATTGTCTCCTCTATGTTATAATTCGGTTATGCTAAAGAAAATTATGCTCAATATTGCACACAGGGGCTTCCGCAGCCGGTATCCTGAAAACACCATGCTTGCATTCAGAAAAGCAGTGGAAGCAGGATGTGACGGCATCGAGTTTGATGTACATCTTTCAAAAGACGGAGAAGCGATCATTATTCATGATGAGACAGTTGACCGCACAACGGACGGTACAGGTTTAGTTGGACAAAAAACGTACCGTGAACTGAAAGCGTTGAATGCTGCAAAGCCGCATCCTGAAACGATAGATTTTATCTCCATTCCTTCATTGCGGGAATACTTTGAATATATTGCGACACAACCGAATATCATTTCGAACATCGAATTAAAAACGGGTGTGTTTGTCTATGAAGGAATTGAAAAAGTCGTATATAAGCTGATGAAGGAATATGAATTGATCGAACGCTGTATTGTGTCTTCCTTTAACCATGAAAGTGTACTGCGGATGAAGAAAATCGATTCGACGGTAACCTGCGGATTATTGGTGGATAGTTGGCAAATCCATCCCGAACAGTATGTCCGGGATCTCGGTATTGAATGCTACCATCCGTCAGCCTACTGTGTAACATCTGAGCTGGTTGCAGCTTTGCACAGTGCAGGTATTCGCATCAATCCCTGGTTCGGCAGCATACAAAGCGATTACCGGCAACTGATTGAGATAGGTGTAGACAGCCTTATTACCGACTACCCTGATCGGATTACTGCGTTGTTGAAAGATCTTCGGACGGGGGCGGCGGATTGATCCAATACCAATACTGCCGGTTTAGTTTGACAAATACAATAAATTTTATAGCGATCCGGGCTGCCAAATATGCAATTTGCATGTATTGAATAAGCGAAGCATAAGTCGGCAGTAAAAAACATACCACGAACGAAAGAGGAACGATAATATCCGGCAGGCATTCACGGCTGTCAAGGTTTGTTGCCGCTAAAAGCGAAGCAAGAAAAGATACGTTGTAGAAACTTACCGTAAACGTGATATAGACCATATTCTTATCACCATAGAGATATGCAGCTGTGTAGGTAACCGCTAATGAAAGTATAAAATGAGTAATCAAGCGGAATGAAATTGCGTGTGAACGGATAATTGAGCCGATTGCAGAGGCGGCTGTACCAGCCATAATAACGATAATAAGAGCTTCCCCTACTGTTATATTGAAAATGAAAATTGTATTTGCAGCAGTATGAATCGGCGGCAGCGACATAAGCCATGAGGTCAAACCGATAGTGATAATGCCTTCACTGGTACTCAATTTTCCAAAACTCATTACCCGCCGCTTATAGCGTTCCCAAAAACTTCCGATTTGCCCTGCATATAAATTGAAGAATCCTATGGTGATAATGATCGGTTTTGTTACCTTGAAAGAAATCATCAAAATACCCATTAAAAGACCGGTCACAAAACAGTCCAAAAAATGATCAAAGTATTCGCCGAGCGGAGAACCGGTGCCGGTTTTTCGAGCTTGTTTCCCATCGGAACAATCACCGATAAGATAGATAAAAGCAAGGAGTGGAATAGCCCACCAAAAATCATACCGCTGAACTCGATAACCGTGAATCGCAATGCCAAATGCAATAACAACAAAGCTGAAAGCAATAAGTGTAATGAGATTTGCCGGTAAACGGTATGGTAACACTTTTACAAGAGGATCTACAAAGTATTTATACAAAATCGGCGTTAGTAGAGATTGATCATCTGCACTATATGAATATTCGGACATTAAAAACTCCGCGTGAGACAGCGTTTCCCCGCATAGCCGCCCCTCCGGTATGGGGTAAACAGCAGTATACGGGAAAATTGCTTTATAGGGCAAGCGCTCAAACTATTCGATACGGTTGCCCGATGTCTCTTATGCTCTTGTATAATTTTTTATTTCGGCTCTGATACGGTTTGCAAGTTCGGTGCGGGGAATGCGCACTTGTTCCATAGAATCACGAAAACGTAAAGTGACGCTTCCGTCTTCTTTACTGTCATAGTCGACGGTAACGCAGAACGGTGTACCAGCCTCGTCTTGACGGCGATATCGCTTGCCGATTGCCCCTGATTGGTCATAATCGGTGCGGAAGTCTTCGCGCAATTCAGCTTGAATATCCTGCGCAAGTTCTGCAAGACCGTCTTTTTTCATCAAAGGTAGTACTGCTACGGTAATCGGTGCGATAACAGGATGGAAATGCAGCACGGTTCGCCAATCGTCATCATTGCCTTTGTCGGCAACTTTTTGCTCTTCGTATGCATCGCAGAGGAACATCAAAAGGTTGCGGGTTAAACCGGCGGAGGTTTCGATGATATACGGAATATACCGCTCGTTGC
>CAUPUT010000171.1:0-4101 GCA_963514615.1 uncultured Treponema sp. | reverse complement strand
AAACATCGCTGCTGTATGGAACCACTGCCATCCTTGGCAGTTCTGGTTGAACAGCTCCCAATTATTTTGTGGGGCTGCTAAAAAACAACCTGATGCGTTCACCCTGCAAAGACCGATTGAATTTTTTCTTGAAATATGTAAACTAATGCTCAAATTTATTCCGACATGAGGAGGCGGGTATGATGTACTCCGGTTCTGCGAATTTGGCGATTCTGGCGTGTCCGGGCGGTGAACGTTTTGCCGATGCCGTAATTCAACATTTAAAACATATTTATGTAGAAAAACTTAATAGAAAAATAGACAAGTTAATAAAACGGTATGATTTACAAAAAGAAAGACTTATCCGAGACATCAATTTTTATAACGATCTTATTTCTTCCGGTTTACATGAAAATAACGAGATTGAAAAAATCCGTGTTCCTCGTTTTAAGGTAAATGCCCGTTTTACCTATTTTACGAACGGCGAATTTAAGACGGAAATACTGGAATGTATCCGCGGCAAGAACGTTTTTATTTTTCAAGATGTAGAAAATCATTATCCGCTTTGGGTGAATGAAGGTAAAAATCAGCATGTTTTTTCGGTAAATGATCATCTTATGTCGATGATGGTAACCATTGACGCCGTGCGATATGCCGGTGCGGCGCACATTACGCTTGTGGTTCCCGTCTATCCGTATAGCAGGCAGCATAAAAAGAAGGGGCGCGAAGGTTTAACTGCCAGTATGTTGGGGCATTTTTACGAAACACTCGGCGTCGATCAAATCATCACGTTGGATATCCATTCCCGCGAGATTGAAAATGCCTTCCATACGGCTCGTATCGAAAATCTCCACGCAAGTTATCAAATTATTCGCGAGCTTATAAAAATTGAAAACCTTGCAGATCCCAATGCAAAGCTTGTTATTGTTGCGCCGGATAGCGGTGCGGTAGATCGGAATAAATTCTATTCCAGCGGTCTAAAAAAACCGCTTGCGATGATTTATAAAGAGCGGGATTATTCCGTAGTTACGCAAAATGCAAAGCAATCCAATATTGTAAATATTAACTTATTAGGGGATGTGACCGGCAAAACCGCTTTCCTTGCGGATGATATGCTCGGTACAGGCGGAACCTTGTTAAAAGCGATGGAGTTCCTCAAGGGCAAGGGGGCAAAAAAAGTTATTGCGGCTGTGAGTTTGCCGTTCTTTACCGGTGATGCAATACAGCTTTTTGATGAAGCCTACCAAAAAGGATTTTTCTACCGCATCATCGGAACTAATGCGGTTTATCATGAGGAATTGCTCAAGAAAGAATGGTATATTTCGACCGATGTTTCAGGATTGTTTGCACAGACTATTTCGCGGCTGCATCATAATCAATCTTTGAGCGGTTTGTTGGATAATAGGGATATTATCGAACGAATGCTTCATGCTGCGGATCCGAACGCACAGCATAAGACGGATAATAAACAAGATTAAACAAAGTTGGAATTGATATGGATGTAAAACAATCCCCGGAGATTACGGTTGCTATGCCGAAGAAATCGCTATTTTCCCATCAAGCGGCATGGATAAAGCCTGTTATCATTTTTATTATGATGCTGGTGCTCCTTATCCCGCTTGCATTTATCCGCTCGCTTGTTAACGATCGGGAAGGGTATCGGCGGACCGCCGAAGCGTCTATCATGGAACCGGCTGGTGGAGAGCCTGTTATTGAAGGACTTGTGCTCGCCGTGCCGTATGACGAATTGGTCGAATATACGGATTCTTCCGGGAAGGTTATCAAAAAGGGAAAAAAAACGGACTATATCCTCACGGTTCCTGAAACATATAATCTGGTAACACAGATTGATCCTTATCGCCTTTCGCGGGGTATATTTACCGTACCTGTTTTTAACGGCGATCTTGCAGTAACCGCCTCATTCTCCGGTTTCCAATTTAGTCAATTCAATATCGCGGAAAAAAATATCCGTTATAAGGATGCGGTGCTTATCCTTGGAATAAAAGATAAAAAGACATTAACCGCTTATCCTGCGCTTTATGGGAACGGTAAACCGCTGCTTGAAGCACTGACTGTTCCTGCAGGAGCCTCTCCTTTTCGCAATGCCGTTTATTACATGATGTCGGAAGATGTCGTGCGTTCCGGTTTTTCGATAGAGGGTTCCGTTTCCATCCAAGGGGGTAAAAGCCTTTGTATCGTACCGCTTGCTGCGGATAACAGCTTTGCAGTGCAGTCGACATGGCCTGCGCCCAGTTTTTCGGGAGGATGGCTGCCGAAGAACCGTACGCTCGACGATTCGGGTTTTTCCGCCGACTGGCGTATTTCCGGTTTAAGCACGGTATTTCCCCGCAGCTGGAGAGCTCAAGATTTCGACCTAGCCAAAGATACGGATGTGTACGATGAATATGACGGTTACGCGACAAAAGCTTCTTCAAGTCTCCGCAGTTCGCCCGAAACGGTAAAGGTCGGTTTTATTACTCCCGTTAATCATTATTCCCAAGTAAAGCGATGTATTACCTATGCACTTCTTTTTTTAGCGGTGCCGTTTTTAGCAATATTTTTATGCGAATTATGGAGCGCAGTGCGGATTCATCCCATCCAGTATTTTCTTATCGGGCTTGCCGATGTGCTATTTTACTTGCTGCTCTTATCTTTTTCCGAACATATTTCGTTTAGCCTTAGCTATTTGATTGCGACGGCAGGGGTGTGTACCGTTGTCGGATTTTATACCGCTGCAATTTTTAAGCATATACGTTGGGGCATTTTGTTGATGGCTGTGCAAGCGGTGTCCTATTTGCTATTGTTCGGCATCTTGCAATCGGAAGATTATGCACTGCTTATCGGCAGTATCGGTATTTTCTGTGTTGTTGCGCTGTTGATGTTCCTTACGCGGCGGGTTGATTGGTATAGTACTCGTTTTGCCTCTGTGCATACTCATTCGGAAGTTGTTGACGGCGATATAAACCGAATGCTTGCAAACGACGAGTCTTTCTCCGGCGACGTTCAATAGGTTCATGCAAAGCGGTATTTTATGTGCCGATATCGGTACGTCGTCGCTAAAAGCGGCGTTTATTACCGAGGACGGAACGGTACTCAAGTTTATACGCTTGCTGTTTCCACAGCCTGTACATGCGGTAGACTGGGTGCAAACCTTTTTTGCCGCATGGCGCAGCGTACCGGCTGATTATGCGATAGAAGCAATTTGTATTTCGGGGAACGGTCCTTCGCTTGTTGCCGTACCTCAAAACCGCCGTGCGCCGGAAGCAAGCATAAACGCTGCCGGACGCGTACCCAAGATACATATCAACGTTGACAGGCATTTATTCGCCGCATCTTTATCCTCAGCTGTTCCCCCCGATGATGTTATGAACGGTATTATTGATGCGGCAAAAAATGATACCCTGTTTTTATGGAATGCACCTGTGCCGCAAGGGCTTACCGTATCGGGGCCGCAGTGTTCTACCGTACCGGCACTGCAAGAGGGAGCCGCATCTATCCCTCCGGCGGGAGCTTCCCTTTTTTTGCCGCGGATTGCGGCTTTCCGTGCAAAGTATCCTGATGTATTTGATAGCGCCGCACAGCTTTTTTCCGGGCCGGAATATGTCTCCTATCTTTTAACCGGTGCGGCGGTAACCAGTCTCCCTGATCCGCGCTACGAGGCGGCGTATTGGAGTAAAGAAGAGCTTTTCCGGTTTTCGGAAGCGCTGCATATCGATACGGAAAGGCTTGCCGGTTTGCTGCCGCCTTTCACAGCCGCCGGTACGGTAATCGGTCGCTTTTGCGGTATTCCGGTTGTCGCCGGTGTACCTGATTTTATCGCAGCGCTTATCGGGACGGGAACGCTGACAGCGGGTACCGCGTGCGACCGTGCCGGTTCAAGTGAGGGCATTAACGTCTGTATCTCGCAGCCGCACCGTGCTGAAAAAACACTGCTGTTGCCGTCGGTTATGCCCGATTTGTGGAATCTGTCATCCGTTATTCCATCATCCGGCGCAGCGTTTTCCGATTTTTTAATAACGCACGGCTTACGCGGGAACGATTACATCGCCGCAATGGAGCGGATTGCCGCAGAACCGTTTGCCGCATCGGGTGCGTATCCCGCAACCTTTGCGGGACAGGGAC
>CAUPUT010000170.1:0-4102 GCA_963514615.1 uncultured Treponema sp. | reverse complement strand
TTATTATGCAGGGGAGAATCCACTATTACGAAGGATATCCGATGACTGATGTGGTTCTCCCTATTAGGATTATGAAATTGATGGGGGCGGAAATTCTTTTTTTAACCAATGCAGCAGGCGGTGTAAACAAAAATTTTAGTGCAGGTAACTTTATGATGATTACCGACCACATCACCTGCTTTGTGCCTTCTCCGCTCATCGGGAAAAACTTTGAAGCTCTTGGTGTACGCTTTCCGGATATGACTCAAGTGTATGCTCAAAATCTCCGGATACATATCAAAGCAGCAGCAGAGTCTTTGCATATTCCCCTCCGGGAAGGTGTGTATTGCCAATTCACCGGCCCTGCTTATGAAACACCGCAGGAAGTACGCCTTGCAGGAATCCTCGGAGCCGATGCCGTTGGTATGAGTACCGCCATAGAAGCGGTTGCTGCCCGGCATGCAGGTATGCAGGTATGCGGTATTTCGTTTATTTCGAATCTTGCAGCAGGTATCAGCACCTCGTTATTGAGCGAAGAAGAAGTGCTGGATGCAGGCAAAAAAGCAGCACCGCTGTTTAAACAACTGGTATTAAACAGCATCGGCCGTATGGGAAAAGTATAAAACGGAATTTATTATTTCGGAAAACGATGCGGGCAGGCGACTTGACCGCGTAATCAGAAAATTTCTTTCAAGACTTCCGCTTTCAATGTTGTATGCGGCGATCCGCAAAGGATTAATCCGCATCAACGGAAGGCGGATAACGCTTAATTATCGGACGGCAGTAGGTGATACATTATCGATTGCCTCATCGCTTCTTTCCCCCGAACAACAGGCAGGACAACTACTACAAGTAACAGCGCAAAGCAACAGATATAATCTGCCGCGGGAAAAAGCATCCGCCTTAAGCAGTCGGCAAAGTAAAAAAGTATTCGCATCCGATAGGTCGGATTACGCATCCGTTCGGCAAGACTGCTCCCCTATTGCTGTTCCGATCTTATTAAAGACAGCCGATCTTCTTATCGTGAATAAACCTGCCGGAATTCCCGTTCATGGCAGTCGTAGCATAGATACGCTGTTGTCCGGCACTATGTCAGAATTATCTGCCGCTGCACAACCTGCCGCCGTTTCCGGCAGCGCTCTCTCACCAAGTCTCTCGTTTAAACCGGGACCGCTGCATCGGCTTGATAAAGATACTACCGGTGTACTGTGCTTTTCACGAACACTTGCAGGTGCCCAATGGTTTTCTCAGTGTCTGCGGGAAAAAACGGTGGCTAAATATTATTTAGGTATCGTACGCGGCGCTATGCAGACACAATTTGTTACAACCCAGGAGGCGAGTGGCAAAGCGATGACGCAGTGTTATTCGGTTGCATACAGCAAAGATATAAATGCATCGCTTATACTGTTCAAACTTATTACCGGTAAAAAACATCAGATACGGAAGCATACAATGAGCGTAGGCCACTCGCTTGCAGGGGATAGTAAATATAACGGAGGCGTTCTACTCTCCGGCTGTTCGCGGTATCAGCTTCACGCATGGAGATTGTATTTTCCCAATACCCGTCCGGCCGATATACCCGCTTTCATTGAAGCACCGTTGTTTCCCGAAATGGAAAGATTCCTTAACCGGTATTTTTCCGGCTGGGATCAGCGTACCTTGGCACAGAAAATCGGGATATAATTGTTCTCATAAGGCATCTGTGTCGGTATTGCTATTCTTACAAATCAAACTCAAGAAGCTGGCAGTTTTTAATTTCTAGGTGCAATAAATCATTCGTCGGTAAGGAGTTGAAGTAGGTATAGATAGCAGCCGTAAGCACACCGTGACAGACAAACAGGATGTTGCCGTTTCCCGTGTGATTTTGTTTTACATCTTCTATCATGCTGTATGCCCGGTGCGCTGCCTGTGCAAAGGATTCTCCTGCGGGAAATTTTAAAAAAGGATTCTGATGAATATATAAAAATTCGGGATTATTCCACGGTTTCCCTTCAAAATCGCCGAAATTTATCTCTTTTAGGCGGGCATCCGGTATAGCGGTTAGTTCTAATATCCGCTCGATATATGCCGCCGTATCTCTCGCTCGTTTGAGCGGGGATACATAAATCGTAGTAATATTATTTTTTTCTCTATCTTCGTTTAATCGATTTGCCAATGCCTGCGCTTGCATCCGGCCGTTTTCCGTCAATGTGGATTCTGAAATACCGCAAGCCAGTTCTTTTACATTCCCGTCCGTTTCACCGTGGCGCACAACAAAAAGTTTCATGCCGCAGAGTATAAGCAAATAAAGTTTGAACTGCAAGAGCTCTTTCTTTTATACATTTACTCTGACAGTGCTTACAAGCTATAATTAAAGGTTTCTGCGATGACTGTTTCACCCAAATCGGTACGGGCAAGTAAGATTGCTTGTGCTTTTGTTCTGGCTTCTGCGGTGTGTTCAAAGGTAAATTGATTTATCTTTCGCGTTTGCTTAAAATCCCAAATCGATATATCGGCACGTATGGTACAGACAAAAGTATTATCTCCTGCCGGTTCTACCGTAATATATGTCCTACCGAAAATAAAACGATCAACCGCCGTACCGATTTTACTCTGTGCGGTACGGATTACAGATGCTTCATCGGTTTCGGCCAGTTCACGATATTCGTCAAGACCAACTCTACTAAATCCTCGTTTCATAAGCCCGGTAAGAAGTCGGGTCGCCGTTATATTACTGGAAAAGACAGGGTTATTATTCTCATCATAATCAAGAATAGCGATAATAGTCGGTATCCGCTTCTCCCTTGTTGTAACTTTATAGAGAAAAGAAATAGTGAGATTTTTCGCTGCAGCTGCTAAAGAAGCGGCATCCCCTGCTCCTATCGGTGAAAGATAAAAGAAAAGCGTCCCGTCGCATGCTTTTTCCGGTGTAGGAGGTGTAAAATATAAAAACCCATCGGTATCGGTACGCACAATGTCTGTTTTTAAGCTGCTGCCCGTGCCGGAAGATGGGTATAAAACAGTAATTGGGTAATTATCTAACGGGAATTGTTTTCCCGGAACTGTAACCATAACGCGTGCTGCAAACGGCCGGGTGAATGGTGAACCTGCATTTACCGGTGCCGGCTGATTGACTGCCTCTAAAGATACGGCATTCAACAAAGGCTGTATTTGCTGACGCGCATCGATAAGAATTTTATTATCTTCTTGGCCCTTGCACGACTCATAAATGGCACTGAATAATGCGAGGGTTTTATGTATATCGTAATTCTTTACGGCCTGTGCAAGCTCGGTCAACAATCCGGTAGCTCTTTGTGTCTTCGGTACTGTTTCCGGAACATAATTCACCGGATTTGCCATTTGGGGTATCTGTTCCGGATGTACCTGTTTGGCGATAACTTCCGATTCCGTTACAGGTGTTGCGGCAACTCTTTTTGCTGTAACGGATATACAAGAAACGGCTAATAAAAAACAAAAGCAGCAACAGAATACAGAGCCTATACGATACATACGCTAACGCCTCAACTTTATAGATAGTTCGTTCTTATATCGGGCTACTTTATGAAATCCTTTAGAAATACTGCAAGCAACCGATACTCACAATAACACAATCAATATAGAACAATTGATATCGGAAAAAGAAACTTTTGAGGAGGAAAATTATGGCAGAGCCGATGGAATTAAAGCTTTTGCTGCTCATTTTGATGATTGCCGGTATTTCATTTATTATTGTTGCTTTCTTCCTTGGAACAAAAATCGGACAGCTTTCCGCAAGCAAGCATCTTACTAAAGAGATTAAAATTGCCCGTGAAGATGCCGTTAAACGGTCGCGGGCAGTGTTGAATGGGCAACTCTCCGAACAATTTGCAGCATTTTTTCCCGATTTTCCTGCCGATCCGACGGAAATTCGGTTTGTCGGTAAACCCATAGACTTTATCGCTTTTCCGGGGCTCTCTACAGGCGCAGTTGATGAAGTGCTGTTCGTTGAAGTAAAAACCGGCAGTGCGGCACTTTCGAAAGTCGAACGTTCGCTGCGCGATGCCGTTGAAAAAAAGAACGTCCGCTATACTGAATACCGAATACCTACCAATGCGTAGCTTTTGAAAATATACGACGCATCTGCGTTGTCGCATCGTCAAAACTA
>CAUPUT010000169.1:0-4137 GCA_963514615.1 uncultured Treponema sp. | reverse complement strand
CAGTATAGAAGCTGCTGACTTTGGAATTAAAGTATTTTCCGTTCTCCCTGCGATAAATGCAGCATTGAATAAAACCGCATACGAAGCAATGCTATTTAATATCGGTGCCTATGTGCTTATCTTTTTTGTTATTTTTATGTTCTTGTATAAAAAACAAGCACTCGTTATTATCGCAATACAAATAGTTTGTCTGCTTCTCAATTTGGGAATGCACGGTTTGTTTGGTATTCCGGTAAATATTTTTTCTATTCTGGCGCTCATTTTGTCATTAGGTATCTCAATGGACTTTTTTATTTTCTTCTCACATAACGCAGAAATAAAAGGCATTACATTTATTGCCGTCTTTCTTTCTATGCTGACAACAATTTTATCATTTGGAACACTTTCGTTCAGCAGCTTTATTCCGGTGCGTTCGTTTGCTCTTTCTCTTTTTATCGGTATTGTGTGCGCTTTTGTGTTTGCCCCCATCGTTATGCTCTTTGGGCGGGATAAGCAAAAATCCGTTCTGCAGTAATACAGGTATGCGTTTCTGTGGGCTCATGCCACTCAAATTCAATATTCGTATCTTGTCCTGCGATGATAATGCTGACCACAAAATGCGCCGTCTGTTCTTTCGATATCTTTGTGAGATAAAAAGAAAAGATGCTATGCGGATAGGCTGTATTATCCGCAGCAGTATCTTTTACCGCAGTTCCCTCCGGTGGATTAATGTGTACGGAATCTTTTATGGAAAAAACGCTGCCGCCGTGTAATTTTATGTCCGCTTCTTTTATTGTCCATAATAAGAAAAAATCTTTTTCGATTGCCTTTGATTGTGCAAGCCACTGTTGCTCCGTCTCCATAAACGCGTATTCGGCAATCGCTTGAAAGTGTTTAGGGCGGCATTGTTCAATATCAACGGCAATATTTTTGTCCGCCATCACGGTGATACAAGAATTTTTTGTATGTGATCCGCTAAAAAAAAGTGTCTCCGTGTGCGCAAAATACGGTCGTCCGTTCTCTGTCCGCAGAATAGTATAGTCGGGGTGTTCATTAAAATAGCGTTGTTTCATTCCGAACGCAGTTTGCTCAATGCTGCTGTACGGGGAACAGGCAGAACTGATAGAACCGGCAAAACTTGACAAGTCCGCTATTTCTATATACACTTTCACTATGAAATTATATACCGTCGAATTGGAAAAGGCAAGCACAGCGTATGCAGTCGATCTTACTTGATGTAGGACTTATCAACTGCATGGCACGCACCAAAGCCGATTTTTATAATGCTTATTTTGTTGAGCAAAAATCCGGTTTGCGGCCATGTTCAAAACTTGATTCGGTCTTTTCTTTAGGTCTTGTTCCCACCGATTGGTATGTACACGAAGCATTACCTCACCCGTATAATAATCGTATCAATAAACTTGCACTATGCGCCTGCCGCCAAATTGAACCGTTGGTACATTTAGCAAAACAAAAATACGGAGCGGAACGTATCGGTATTGTCGTCGGTACGACTGATAATGGCAGCGAAGAAACCAATGAGTTCCTTTCAGGTCTGATGAATAATTCGACAGAAGAAAAAGCCGAA
This sequence comes from uncultured Treponema sp., assembly GCA_963514615.1. GTDB lineage: Bacteria > Spirochaetota > Spirochaetia > Treponematales > Treponemataceae > Treponema. The sequence goes on along the minus strand of CAUPUT010000169.1, from coordinate 2,570 downwards.
GTCGGTACTTACCGGTTGAATATGCAATGCCTCAGCCTGTGTGCCGAATATCTTTCGAGTTTCTTCGGTATTACCGGATTTAACAGCACAATATCTACGGCTTGTACTTCAAGCGCTCATGCGATCAGCCGCGCTGATGAGCTTTTAAAAAGCGATGTATGCGATGCGGTTATTGCAGGTGGAGTTGATATTGTCAGTGATGTGGTACTCGCCGGTTTTTCATCGCTGGAAGCGGTAGATGCAAATACGACAATACCTTTTTCAAAGAACCGGCGCGGCATTAATTTGGGCGAAGGCGCCGCTTTTTTTGTCATGGCAAAAGAAAATTTTACTGATGCAAAAGATACTATCTTTTTAAAAGGCGCTTCGGATAATGCCGATGCCTTTCACATGACAAGTCCTGATGTTTCGGGAATAGCAGCGGCGGCATGCATACAAACCGCTTTGCAGCGGGCTTACCTTTCCGTTTCCGATATCGATTATATCAATTTGCACGGAACCGGCACCGACTTAAACGATAGGATGGAATCCCGCGCTGTCAATTTGATTGAAGCAAGCGCCATTCCTTGCAGTTCGTCAAAAACTGCACTTGGTCATACACTCGGCGCTGCCGGAGCGATGGAACTGGCTGTTTGTTATTTAGCGCTTTCGGAACTTAATCAACAGCGGATTCTGCCGCCTCATTTTTACGATGGCATATATGATCCCGAGTTACCGCCCATCCGATTGGTATCCGACAAAACTACTGCTGAACGCTTAAATGCCGTTATGAGTTTTTCATTTGCATTCGGCGGCAACAATGCCTGTCTTATCATAGGTCGAAATTGAAAAACATCGGGATATTAAACTTACTGCACAAATAAGGAAAGATATATGGAATGCTATCTTAAAAAAAATAATTTAGGGTCTCTTAAAGATTATATAAAACATACAAAAGATTGGTCGGTACTTGACGGCGTTCTTTCATTTGATTTCAATAAAAAAGAAATAACCTGTTTTGCAAACATCGATGCAGAATCCGTTTTTTACGAAAGCGAATATGACGGCATATATTCGTATACGGGATTTGAATTTATTGCGCAGGCATGCGGTGTGTACTATGGACTTGAAGCTCGTTTAATACACAAGCGACCGCCGAAATTCGGTTTTATTTTACGTGTAAACAATCTTGAATGTACCGAGATGATTATTCCAACAGGAAAAACCGCCATTGTTTATGCAAAGGAAAGTCTTCGTGACGGTACATTCGCGTATTTTGACGGTGCAGTGTATGTTGACGATAAACCGATTACAAAAGCAACACTTATGCTGATGGAATCAGATTCGGAATTAACGATTTTATCAGCAGAGTATAGGGGATAATGGAAGGTACTATGGATAAAAAAGAAAAACGGATATTGATTACAGGCGCATCTCGGGGAATCGGTAATGCTATTGCTCATGCGTTAATAGAAGAAGGCTATTCAATCGCAGCGTGTTATCATACATCAAGCGCTTTTATTGAGCCCTTGCAAAAGCTTACCGATGCAAAAGGAGCCAACCTTCATCTGCTGCAATTCGATGTGACGAATAGAGAAGCTGCTCGCTGTGCTCTCGAAGAAGACATTGCAGCACATGGTGCATATTACGGTGTTGTGTGCAATGCAGGTATTACCAAAGACACTCCCTTTCCCGCAATGAGCACTGATGATTGGGACTCCGTGTTACGGACAAATCTTGACAGTTTTTACAATATTATCCATCCGGTTATTATGCCGATGATTCAAGCGCGGAAGCCGGGCCGTATAATAGTTATTACTTCCATTTCGGGTATAACAGGGAACCGCGGACAAACAAATTACAGCGCATCAAAAGCAGGGTTAATCGGTGCTGCAAAATCGTTAGCGATAGAGCTGGGTAAACGGAATATAACCGTAAACTGCATCGCACCGGGTGTTATTGAAACGGATATGGTCAATCAAGAGATCATCGACTATGTAAAACCGATGATTGCGTTGAAGCGAATTGGAAAACCGGAAGAGGTTGCTGCTGCGGTGTCTTTCTTTCTTTCGGAGCAAGCATCGTATATTACGAAACAAGTACTTTGTGTAGACGGCGGAATGGTATGAAAAAGAGAGTTGTTATAACGGGAACAGGCATAATATCGCCGATAGGCGAAGATTGGCCTACTGTATATGCGGCCTTAAAGGCAAAGCAAAATGCCGTTAAGGTGATGGATGAATGGGTGGCAAATCCCAAAATAAGATCAAAACTTGCAGCACCGGCAATATTTACGGAACCTGCCTTTCCACGGAAAACAATGAGGGGAATGGGGCGGGTCGCGCTTTTAGCGGTTACGGCAGCGCATCGCGCAGTTTCTCAGGCAGGATTATTAAATGATCCTGTTTTGTCCGGCGGACGTTCAGGGGTTGCTTGTGGGGTTTCTTCCGGGAGCTATAAAGCTATCAAAGAATTGATTTCTATTATGCAGCCCGATGGATCGAATTTACTGGATGCTACTACCTACGTGCGGTATATGCCGCAATCCGCAGCAGTGAATATTTCGCTCTTCTTTTCTCTCAAAGGACGGC
>CAUPUT010000168.1:0-4160 GCA_963514615.1 uncultured Treponema sp. | reverse complement strand
TGATGTTCATACGAGACCTCCTATACGGTATCAGGTGTGTGAAGACGCCGCAAAAACAACTGCCTTTTGAAGCGCTTCTTCTTTCAGGTCATTCTAAAAAGGTTGAACACGTTTTTAGAAGCCCTCTCTATTAAGTATACGTAATAAAATGCAAAAAGTCGAGGAAAAATCCGCACATATTCACGGAAACTAGTGGGGAAAGGAAGAAAAGACACTTTTTTCGGATAAAAGTTTCTTCACCTCGAAACTTCGTTGGTGGTTCCCTTCCCTTCGACCCTTTCTATCTTCAAAATAACCGCTTAGGGTTATCACCCTAAGAACCCACCGTTATTCTTAGGTGCTTAGCTTTGAAATAAAAGTTCATCGGTTATGTCTCTCACGAAAAATATGTTTCAGCACGTCCAAGGCTTCCGAGACAAAGAGGTATTCGTGCTGCTGCTTAAACCACTGCCATTTTCGTATCAAAATCGTATGGTGCAGCAAATGTGCTGTATATTCTCAAAAGCGAGCTCTTGCATTCTTCCCTTTTTACCCCTATACTATTTCAATGCTGAGTTTCAGAACCGGATTACTGCAGTATCGATTATCTCCCCCAAAAGCGCAGATACCCCCATATTTTCAAAAAGTGCTTGACACACGTAGCTTTGTCGGCATAATCACTCAGCAACTCAGCAACTCAGCAACTCAGCAACTCAGCAACTCAGCAACTCAGCAATTAAGGCGTAAAGTCTGTCTTAGTAGCGCTCCTATAACCGATCATATACCGCCGTATGAAGATAGCGGTATCAGGCATTCTGCTCTTTTCCTTACTTATTATATTTACACCGTTCAAACGCTTTTTATGCGGTATCTATACTATCTCATACTGCTTTGTATCTTGTCTGTACTTTTTTACCACAGTATTGCAATCACCGGCATCCCTGCATATTCCAAGAATCTTACGGGTAGAGTCATGGTGAGCTGCCCGTGGTTTGCACATCTTTTTTCCACTTTTTATGCAGTGCTTTTCTCTTATTTCCAATGTTCCGAGGTAGTCCAAGAACGGAATCGTTTACGGACACCCTCTTGGAATAGATCGCACAACCGGTATCGGTTGTGGAACACATTTTTTAACTCTTTTTTAGCATACAGCCGGAAAGAGGAGGATGGTAATTATGATTCTAGATAGCGGATAGGTTCCGATAGTTTCATGTATCAAAGAACAGCACTTAATATATTAGAAACTAATGGAGGAGAAATATAATGCCTATAGCATACGCCTTACAAGGTACACATGATAGCGGTAAGACTTCGACGCTGAAAAGAGTGAATGAAATACTACGAAAAAAATATACTGTTATTGCGGTGATAGAAGATTATTTCAATAGCTCACGAAATCCGGATTATCAGGGTATATACGATATAAAGGTAAATGATAAGACGATTCGTATCGGCATAATAAGCGGCGGGGATGAATGGGAATGTATACGGAAGATACTGCAACATTTTCAGAGACATCAGTGTGAAATTGTTTTTTGTGCTTGCCGCTCGCAAGGCAAAACGGTTGCGGAAATAAAGAATAACTACCCGCAGTCATATTTTCTGCAGAAAGATCGGGAAAGTAATCCTTCAAAACAAGCGCAGGCTGATGAACGAGCAGCATTAGGACTGATTAAAATGGCAGGTTTGTAATGATTTTTTTGCAATGGATACGAATAAAACAAAAGGAGTGGAGCATGAAGTATTTTGTACGAACGGCAGCAGTGCTGTGTGTATTTGCAGACATCCTACTGGGTTGTAAAGCGAATGTAAGCACGCCAATAGCGGTAACGAGCGTAATGCTGGATAAGGCTACGGTAACGCTTGTTGAACAAGAAACGGTAACGTTGAAAGCAACGGTTTTGCCTGCAAATGCAGCGAATAAAACAGTAGCGTGGAGTTCGAATAAGCCGGGGATAGCGAGTGTTGATGCAAACGGTACGGTAACGGCACACAAAGCCGGAGAAGCGATTATCACGGTAAAGACCGAAGACAGCAGTAAAGCGGCTGAGTGTAAGGTAACGGTAAAAGCTAAAGCTCCGCCTGCCGTCGCGGTAGTGGAGGTCAAGCTGAATAAAAGCCAACTGACGCTTGATGAAGAAAAGAGTGGACAGCTAACTGCAACGGTTTTACCTGTAGATGCAGCAAACAAAAACGTAGCGTGGAGTTCGAATAAGCCGGAGATAGCGAGTGTTGATGCAAACGGTACGGTAACGGCGCACAAAGCCGGAGATGCGGTTATCACGGTAGAAACCGAAGACGGTGGTAAAGCGGCAAGCTGTACGGTAAGGGTACTAACCCGATATACCATCACCTACAACCTGAATGGAGGAACGAATCACAAGGATAATCCCGCACACTACACGGTAGAAACGGAAACGATTACCTTAAAGGATGCAAGCAAAGCAAACTACACGTTTGTCGGCTGGTATGCCAACGCAGACTTCACCGGCGAAAAAGTAACGCAGATTACAAAGGGCAGCAGCGAAAACAAAAAGTTGTGGGCTAAGTTTCTTGAAAACTACTCCATCAACTATCACTTCAACGGGGGAACGAATGACATCGAAAGACCCACATACTATACGGTAGAAACGGAAACGATTACCTTAAAACCTGTGAACAAAGCAGATCATATCTTTTTTGGTTGGTATACGGAAGCGGACTTCAGCGGTTCACCTGTAACGGAGATTGCAAAGGGCAGCAGAGGAAACATAGAGCTATATGCAAAGTTTATCGAACTGAAAATGATCGTCATTGATGCAGTAACGAACGGAAACCTAGGGTGCTACGATTCGTCCTATCATACGTACAATAACAAACCGCATAAGGTAAGCCTTACTGCCTACCGGATAGGAGAGACGGAAGTAACGCAGGAGTTGTGGCAGGCAGTGATGGGCAATAATCCGAGTAATTTTCAAGGATCTGGGGAACTTCCTGCAAGCGGTGAAGTGCAAGAAAAGCGGCCGGTGGAGAGCGTCAGCTGGTATCAGTGTATAGCATTTTGCAATGAGCTTACTAAGAAAGTACCGGAATTAGGAGAAAGCCAGTGCGTATATAGCGTTGAAGGGCATATCTACGGCACGGCCGATGCAGCGGCGAAAAAAGTACCTGAGATGGATATGAGCAAGAAAGGATTCCGGTTACCGACAGAGGCTGAATGGGAATGGGCAGCGAAGGGCGGAACTGAGGACAAATGGGCAGGAGTGAATGAAGAAAGCAAGCTCGGTGAGTATGCGTGGTATGGTGCAAACAGCGGCGGTAAAACGCATGAAGTAAAGCAGAAGCAAGCGAATGGGTACGGGTTATACGACATGAGCGGGAACGTGTGGGAATGGTGCTGGGACTGGTACGATACTTTGCCGAATCCGTTGCCGACGGACTATGCAGGCGCTGCTTCAGGTGAGGGCCGTGTCTCGCGCGGCGGCAGCTGGGGGGATGCCGCGGATCGCGCCGCTCGTGCGTATCGGGTCTACATCTACCCAGCCTATCGCGACGGCGATCTTGGCTTCCGGCTGGCCTTGCGCCCCTAGGGTTCAGACCGTTTTGTGAGCTGGCGGTTGAACAGCGTTGGGCATGCGGAGCTGCCCTACGCGGTGAAACCGCCGGCAAACAAAACGGTGGGTGAGCCGTAAAAATCGGACTTCATGTCCGATTTTTACGGCGAATTTCAGCGGGGGAATTTTTATATAAGGGAGTTTTAGACTATGAATCTGATAAAACCGATGGCGGACTTTTGCGAAGCTGCAAAAGCGTAATTTGAACAAATAATAACATTCCGAATGTTTTATTTATTAGAACAATTGGAGTGTTCAGCGGTAGGGGCAAAAACAGGCGCTGCTTCAGGTAAGAACCGTGTCAAACGCGGCGGCAGCTGGAAGAATGACGCGAATAACGCCGCTCGTGCGTATCGGGACAACAACAACCCAGACAATCGCAACAACAATCTTGGCTTGCGGCTGGCTATGTCCAAGAATTGACGTCCTTGTCAATTCTTGGACGCGAGTTTTTGCTGTGCAAAAACGTCGCTGCTGCATGGAACCACCGCCATCCATGGCGGTACTGAAACGAGTTAGTGTAAAAATCATCACTTCTTAGCTTTTATTTTTGGAACTATGCTTTGGAACTAAGGCGGGTTCTTAGGG
>CAUPUT010000167.1:0-4170 GCA_963514615.1 uncultured Treponema sp. | reverse complement strand
GCTTAACTCCGCTTCTATGCGAGCAAGTTCCAGCAGGTTTTCCTGCGTCTGTTTTTCGTATACCTCGATTTTATCTTTTATGAGGTAGTCTTGTCCGAAGGAAATAATCGTGCGGACAGTTTTGTAATCACCTAAATTACGTACATTGATACCGTGGGCAGCATGGGCGTTTCCCCCAATAAAACTACCCGGTTCTCCGTTCATAATGAGTTTACCGTTTGTTTTAACAACGCAACGGAAACTGTATTCATTGATATAGATATTACTGCCTGCGAACAACCGTGCCGTTTCGGCAAAATGGAGCGCCATCGTGTTCTTTGCCCACACCGTACCGCGGCTTTCTCCGCGTATACCGCCGTTCATTAAAAGCGATTCCTTGGTATACACCAGCGATACGCCTGCGTCTCCGTTGACGGTTAAGCTGCCGCCTGCCTTTACGCTGCGGTCTGCATCTATGTCCCCATTGATAATTACATCACCGGCAAAGATAATATCGCCGGTTTCTTTATTCACATCAGTGTCGATAATTTTTGAATTAAGTATCTTGAGCCTTTCACCGGTACGTATCAATTCTCCGTGCACAGCTGCTACGAATGAAATTTTTTTTCCTTGCTTGATAACACGGATCGTGTTATCGGTTTGAGGCAGATTTAATGGTACGGCCTTATCGATTTCTATCGTAGTGCCGAATACATCGGAGCCTTTTTCACCGGTTTCCTGAAAGAATGTTTCCAACAGAGTTTCTCCCCGTTTTACCGAAACACTGTTTGAATGCCCGAAATGTACCTTCCAGTCAAATTGGTACGAATGCGGAGCGACCGGCTGTATGCCTCTGCTGACGGTAAATTCAACCGGTGCAGAGGAAAGCCGTGCTTCGTAAATAGCGTCTCTCAGTATTTTGTCGGTATACCGATCAGGCGGTAGGTTTACCTCGTCCAAGGCCTTTTTTAAACGGGAAAGTGAAAGGCGTGCGCCGGCTCCTCTTCCCGATTCGAGGATGAGTGATGCTTCCATGTTGTCGTCACTGATAGCGGCTTTGACCGTAGCATCTTTATACGGGATAATACGTAGCTTGAGCCCGTCGGGACTTTCCGCCGATAAAAGAATCCCGTTGCAGCCGGCCTTCAATTCATCATTGGTTTGCGTGATATTGCGTAAATCAAGTACAAAGGGGTCATTGCCCGGTAAGCCCGGAATAGTATTTCCGTAAATATCCGCTCCGCTTGTTCCGAGTTCCGATTTTGAAAATTCGTACAGCAGATCGTGTTTTGCGACGACGGAAAGAGCTTTCGCTTCGGAAAGCGGAAAGTCTTTGTCGTATATCATTTGCGGTTGCTCACGGGCTGTTCCTACCGCATGGAGCAGCTTTTTGCGGAACAGGAGATCTTCTGTCTCGTCCAAGTTTGTAATGTGTGAAATAAGAGACCGATCTTTTCCTCGTCCGGGGAGTGTGCCTTCTGCGATGACAAGTTCAATTTCACGGTCAGATGCTTCGACAAAAGCAGTTATTTTTTCGTCCAGCGCTTTAAAATCGATGTTTGCAATTTGGCTGTTATTCAGCATTGTCGTAATCAGTTTTTTATCGATACTGTGCGGTTCGTCTTTTGCCTTTCTGATGTACAACACTGCCTTGGTTTTATTCGGATCGATAATAAGCCGTGTATCAAAGGATGGATCAAGTTCGATTTCGAGGGGAAGCGGCAAGGTTGTTCCATACAATATTTTATCGAAGTAACGTTCAAACTGCTGTGCGTTGATGAGGTTTTCGGTAGATACCCCCTCTTTTTTAGCCTGTTCTACTATTTCTGCATAGCTGGGGAATACGCAATCCTCTTTATTGTCTACGTCGCTGACGGAAAAATACCACTTTTTATTTCTTTCGTTTTGTTTTATCGTCCACTTCATACTATGCCGCACTTATCACTTATATACGATACCCTTGTTCAAGGGCTGTTTTTATTTTCCGCTTTAACAAAGCATTTTCTTTCTTTAAAACGGAAATCTCATATTGTTGAGTCTTGAGCATTTCGGCAATATCGCTCATCGACAACGCCTCGCTGCCGATAAGGTCTTCGATATATCCCATTTTTGAACGGAAGTCGGTTTCCGCTTCCAGTTCGGCGGATTGAAACGTGTCGTCGGTATATTCGGCGTAGTCTGCCGCATTTTGAAAGATTTCGGTTTCGGACTGCAGAATTTTGTCGGCGATGCGATAGATTGCCTGAGACACCATCGCCTGCGGTTTATAAATAATGACCGGTAAACGTGACGCAAGCGCCGTATCTTGTATTGTATCCCGATAAATAACGCCGAGGTGTTCAAGATTGATGTTGAGGTATTCTTGACATGATCGGCGAATCTTTAAGGCCTTATCGGCATCTTTCGGATCGTCGAGCATATTCATAATAAGCCGTGGCTTAAACTTCCGCAGATTGGATAAAAACAGTTCGGTATTTTTAGGATCGATTTTTTCCAGTTCGGTGATGATGCGGGGAATGTACATCCGCTGCATAGACGAGGAATCCGACTTGAGTTTTTCCAAATATTTAAAGCCGGGACTGTTCCGCTTAAAGGCTCCGTAGAGCATACGGAATACGACATTTTTTAGGAAAAGGTATGCATTCAGTATTGCGGTAACCGATGGCGCGGTAACGACAATACCCTGTGGAGAGAGTAAAAAGAAATCCAAAATGCCGAGATGCGTTCCTGCTCCGAGATCCAATATTAAATAATCGGCATTCGTCCTCAGCATATTTTTGATTAAATTGTTTTTATCGGAGGCTTTTAAGGCTGCAAAGCCGGGAATTTCGGAATCGCCCGGAACAAAACGTACATTCGGGTATCCCGTGTTTATGATAATATCTTCAAATGACGAATTCCCCGATAAAAAAGTACCGATTCCATGTGTGTTCGATTGCTGGCCAAGGACTAAATGAAGATTCGATGCGCCTAAATCCAGATCGGCAACCAGGACGTTTTTTCCTGCTTGTCCGAGCGCAATTGCGAGATTCGCGGAAAGAAGACTTTTTCCGACCCCTCCCTTTCCGCTAGCAATCGGTATTATTTGCATAATACACACTCCCCTTTATAAATGAATAAAACAACAGCGCCGTATCGACTGCAAGGAAAAAAAGCACTTCCTTTGAAAAATCGAGGCTGCTGCTACTCTGTACCGAGTTAAAGATAATTTTTATTATAGCAAATCCGCGTTGAAAAATATAGAGGAACTCCGCACAAACAGCGGTTAATTTGACTAATGTGGCCGTATAGAGCGCCCAATGGAATGCTTTTTCGTTTAATGCGAGCATCAGCCACAACAGTACCGGCATGCAAAGTGACGCAAATGCGCTATATTTAAAAAATACCGCTTCTTGCAGAGGTTTTGCGTAAAAAAATGCGATATAAAAAATTTTTATTATTTCGTACACAAAAGCGGCACAATAGGTGGCAACCGTTTTCTTATCCATCCGATAGAGTGTATGCGCAAGATTAGGTTAGGTCAAGGGCTCGATTTTCATGGTTTTTATTCGTGCGGGTTTAATACCCCGCCATTCCTCTACCGCCACGGACGGCGGTGGTTTCCAAAAACTTCAGTTTTTGGACAGTTCCCTTAGATTTAGATGCGATGTTGAAAATTAAGTCATTGCTGTATAAAGACTTAATTTTAAACTCGCTGGAATGTCGAAAAAGTAACCAACTTTTGAGACATCCCCGAACGCTCTGCGTCGGGGTTGTTGATTATTCGAGCATATCTAAACGCTAACCGAGTTTTTTCAGAAGCCCATTTGCAAAAACGATTAATGGAATGCGGAAATTGCAAAAATCGGGGGTTATTTTAATCGGATTATTGGTAATCTCCAAATTAGGTTAAAGATAAGTACAGTGATCGGTAAGTTAAATGTGCATGAGGATTTTAGTCACTTTTAAGAAACCGCATAGCCTGATAGAATAAAACTATGCCAAATGACAATACGCCTGAATATGCCGCTTTCAGAGCGGAGCGGAGTACGCTATCTGCAGTTTTCTGCCGCTATCAGCCGCATCCGTTACATCCTTTGCAGTGATGATGGCAAGCGTTGTGTTTTTTTTGTTTCTTCTTTTTGAATAGCCCCGGGTTTAATATAACCGGTGTGTTCAAGATATTCTATTTCCGCCTTGATGCTTGCGGCA
>CAUPUT010000166.1:0-4219 GCA_963514615.1 uncultured Treponema sp. | reverse complement strand
CCGCGGCGTGAAGACAGGTCACTCATAATATCGCCGAGGTAGGCTGTTTCCACATAGACCGTTAAATTCATAATCGGTTCCAGAAGGATGGGGCCTGCGTTACGCATTGCATTTTTGAATGCGTTTCGGGCGGCGATCTTAAAGGCCATTTCCGATGAGTCTACCGGATGCTCTTTACCGTCCAACACCGTCGTACCGACATCGACAACGGGATAGCCCGCCATGACGCCGTTTTCCATCGCTTCTTTTACGCCCTTTTCAACACCGGGAATGTAGCCCTTGGAAATCGCACCACCGAATACCGCATTGGTAAAGCTGTATTTTGCACCGCGTTCCAACGGTTCAATTGCCAAGACGACCCGTCCGAACTGTCCGTGTCCGCCGGACTGTTTTTTATGCGTATATTCGGCTTGTGCTTTTTGCCGGATGGTTTCACGATAGGCAATGCGGGGGATGGAGGTTTGTACTTCAATCTTTGTCTGCTTTTTGATGCGGTCAAGCACGATGGAGGTATGCAAATCTCCCATGCCGGAGAATACATTCTGCTTTGTTTCGGCATTGTAGACAAAAGAGAGCGTCATGTCTTCTTCGCAGGCACGGAGCAGCTGTTCACCGAGTTTGTCATCGTTTTTCTTATCGACAGCGGCTACCGCAAGCGAATAGATAGGATCGGGATTGCGCAGTTTTACAAACGGCGGGCAATCTTGAGAGGCGGCGAGGGTATCGTTGGTTTTTGCCGCTGCGAGTTTAACCGCAACACCGACATCTCCGGCGGCGAGTTCCTTTACTTCGGTCAGCTTCTTTCCCGCAGCGCGGTATAACTTTCCGACTCGCTCTTTCTTTTGTTCATTGATGTTATATACGTCCGCATCCGATATGAGCGTACCGGTAATAACTTTGATGTACGAAAGCCGCCCCGAAAACTGGTCGTTTGCGGTTTTAACAATAAAGCCGGAGAATGCAGGTTCCGGATCGATTTTGATGGTATACTCTTCTTCACCCTTTACCGCACGTTCCAAACAACCGGCCGGAGAGGGCAAAATCTCGGTGATAAAGCGTAATAGCGCTGTTAAACCGAGTCCTGTTTGTGCGGCGCCGGCAAAGATCGGTACAATTCTGTTGTTCCTCATCGCGAGCGTGAGACCCTTCGCAATTTCGTCGCTGCTGAGTTCTCCCTCATCGATGAATTTAATCAATAAATCTTCATCGCCTTCCGCTGCAGCTCCTGCAAGTACCTCGCGCATTTCTTCGTATTGTTTTTTTGCTTCATCGGGAATAGGTATTTCTTTTTCTTTTCCGTTTGAATCTATTTGGTATGCAACACCGTGTAGAACATCGACAATACCGGTAAGCTCGGCTCCTTTCCCGATCGGGAAGGTAACCGCAAATACATCAGCGTTAAATTGTGTTTTGACATCTTGCAGTGCATGATTAAAGTCGGCGCGGTCTTCATCCATTTTATTGACAAAAACCAAACGAGGTTTATTTCGACGGTCAAGGTCTCGCCAGTATTTAATGGTTTCAATCTGCACTCCCGATTTTGCATCGAGTACCATCAGTCCCGTTTCCGCCGACCGGAAGGCAGCGATAACTTCGCCCATAAAGTCCGAAGAGCCGGGAGTATCCCAGAAATTGATTACCATATTGTTCCAGTTTGTCGACACCAGTGCCGAATATATCGAAATTTTTCGCTCTATTTCTTCGGGGGTATAGTCGCTGAGCGTTTTACCGCCTGCAACCGGCTCCGCCCGTGCAATTGTACCTGTTACTGCCGCAAGATTTTCAATAAGTGTTGTTTTGCCGGACTGTCCATGTCCTGCAATCGCAATCGTTCTTATGTTCTCTGATCCAATTCCCATTACGAAGCTCCTCATACGATGTTAGGGGATGTCCCAAAAGTTGGTTACTTTCGGAACATCCCCGACGAGTTTAAAATTAAGTCTTTATACAGCAATGACTTAATTTTAAACATCGCATCTAAATCTAAGGAAGCTGTCCAAAAACTGAAGTTTTTAGACAGCCCCGTTAAAAAATATTCTATAATATATATTGTAAGGGCTAGTTGTAGGTATTGTCAAGGAAATAATCGAGAAGTTATAAGGTATCCGGCCTCTTTTCTCTTACGTATCCATCGAAATATCGAACCAATCAAATTCTTTGGAAATAAGCCATTCAAGTCCGCGCCGCCGTTCCATCAAAACATCCGGGTTTAAGTCCTTGATTTCCGTTTCGGGGCGAAGCCGCTTTTCCTCCGTTGCCCAATGGTAACGGTAGTGAAGATCGAGCATATCCTGTATTTCTTCTATTCCACTAAATGAATTTTATCAATCTGCTACGGAATTACCGGCGGTGTAGCAATGTATCTTTCAATGATTGATCCTAAGAAAAAGGAAGTATAAAGGGAATACAATTGAAGAAAACAATGGCGGAATTCAATACTTGACATTTTCGGCTCTTTTTCATAACATTGTTACTGATTAGTAGAAGGGTTATTACAATATGGACAACTATACGGAAAAAATATTAGCCGATAAGAATGAACTAAACACACGGGCAAAGATTTTGCGTGCTGCAAAACAAGAGTTTTTTACCAACGGCTTTGCAGATACCAATGTGCGCGCCATCGCCGAAAAAGCAGGGGTTACGACAGGGGCACTGTATAACCTTTTTGATAACAAAGACGGCATATTCGAAGCACTTGTAAGCGGCGTATTCGACGAATTTTTAGCTATTGTAACGCATCACGATGTATTCGGTGCTGAAAACTTTGGTATGAAGACCAGCGATCTTTCTGCAATTATCGAACTATCGCAATATCGGTTCTTAAAAATGGTGGATTTTTTTTATGATAATTGGGATGCGATGAAACTGATTGTCTGCTGTTCGAAGGGAAGCTCCTACGAGCATATTTTCGATAAAGCAATCGATGTAACTGAAAGAGAAACACTTCAATGGCTGAAACAAGACGGCGTTAAAATGTCGCGCCGCATACGGTTTTTTATTCATGTCATGGTAACATCTCACTTTGAAAATCTAAAAGAAATTTTTTATCATAACTTAAAAAAATCGGAAGCGATAGAATATATACTCGATTTCAACGTATACCATTGTGCCGGATGGAAACAATATTGGATGGAACAAGTAAAAGGCTAAAGGTTAATGGATAATTTGTAGTGGGTAATTAGAGTGGGGTATGTGCAACGTGCACAATTACAAATTGAATAGTAGAGAGAATAGTCATGAATATTTTGGAAATAACGCAGACATTTACACTTGACGATAAGGTTGAACAATCACTTATAATAAATGCACGGACAGGGGAATTAAAATGTCATGCAAAACGATTAGCAATAACGGAAATAAGCGGCACCGGTATAACGGTTGGTGTGATTTTTATACTGTACTTTTGTAATATCAGTGAGATATTTTCTTCTCTACATTTTGTCGTTTCCGCATCTGCAATATTTTGTATATTATTGCTTTTCAATATCATATGTATCAAGAAACGTACCGTAAAAAATTTAAAAAAAGCTCTTACAAAATATTATAAAGACAATTTTGCACAGCATCAGCTTAGTACCTACACCGATAAAATGATTATTGACGAGGATTATCTTGAATGCAGCGCATTGGGCATGACAACCCGATTAGAGCATAAAGATTTTATCGGTATTTTTGAAACAGATATTTTTTATGTATTTGAATATGCTCATTTTAACTATGCATTTATTAAAAAAGATGCCATACAAAACGATGAATATCAGCGAATTGTGCAGTTCATACAAGATCGAAAAAGCAGCAGGAGTTCAGTATACGGATAATGGCATTTTCAGAATCGGCATAGAGATCGGTAATAAATGGAATAAACATTTTTGAAAATAGGTGGAGCAGATGCAAGGCGCGAGCAAAAATTACCCGCAGGCGTGTTGAAAAGCGTACCTCCGTGTACACTTTTCAACGACAAGTTTTTCTAACGAAAAACTTGCTACTGCTTGACACTACCGCCATCCGTGGCGGTTCTGATACGGTGAGGACTAATTTTTGCGAAATAACGAAGTAGATGCCCCGTATATTTGCAAAAGATAAGGAGGTTGTCTAAAATGGACACATATAAAAGATTATTAAAATATACGCCGGAGAAAATACACTGTGCGTATATTTCGGTGGTGTGCGCTACGCTGGGAGTTGCTTCTCAGATGGGGGCATTTTGGTTTTTATG
>CAUPUT010000165.1:0-4240 GCA_963514615.1 uncultured Treponema sp. | reverse complement strand
TTTTTCCGCGGTTTTTATCTACTCTACCTGATGCGTTTACCCCTTTACTGGAAAAAGAGTGCGAAATTTTGAGCAAAATTTCGCACAGAAGGAAGGCAACCGCTAAAAAAAATTTTTAATGCGGTTGCCCGCCTCGTACTGGACATTTAGATACGCTTTCATTATTATCGTAACGATTATTACTTTAAGTTACAGGAGTATTTTTATGGAAAATTTAATCGGAAAAAAGATTATCGATTTTACCTTGCCCGCATATTGCAAGGGAAAGTTTACGACTGTGTCGAGCCAGTCGTTATTAGGCAATTGGGCTGTGTTTATGTTTTACCCCGCAGACTTTACGTTTGTGTGTCCTACCGAATTAGCAGATTTGGGCAAGCTGTATTCGGAATTTCAGGAGATCGGGTGCAGGGTATTTTCCGTTTCTACCGACAGTGAATTTGTGCATAAGGCATGGGCTGATGCGAGCGCAACAATCGGCAGCTTGCCGTATGAGATGATTGCCGATAAAGCCGGTATCTTTGCTTCTTCTTTAGGTATTCTTGAGCCTGAAACATGGGTTGCGCTCCGCGGTTCTTTTGTCGTTGACCCTGACGGCATCATTAAAGCGTATGAGGTGCATGATAACAGTATCGGCCGCGATGCTTCTGAATTGCTGCGCAAGGTGCAGGCCGCTCAGTTTACCGCAGCGCACGGCGATCAGGTATGCCCTGCTAAATGGCACCCCGGCGAAAAGACGCTCTATCCTTCTATTGACTTAGTTGGGAAAATCTAAACGCAGTTTATTCATGTGAGAGACTTTGCTGCCCTAGCACCTCTTGAGCGTGAAATCACAACCATCCGTAAAACGGGTGGTTGTGTTTTTTTATGAGAAAAATTCGATACTGTATGGAACCATTGACATCCTGTCAGAGAAGTGATGCTACGGTAATTTACAACGTCCTTGTTGCAAATTACCGTGCGAGTTTCATAAAAATAAATTTTTGTGAAACATCGTTTTTGATCTATCAGCCTACATTGAACGAACAACGCAGATACCCGCATATATTTAAAAAGGATGTTGCCTCTTTTGAATATATACTATAGGATAACATCCTGTTTTAGAACACCGCTGCCGTATCAGAGATGAGCAAAAAGATGAATATAATCGATCTAATTTCAAATATTGTTAAAGACCTTAATTTACCTACCACAATACTGATATCCTTTGCGTTGATATTGATAAGCGGCTTTTTAGTCACCCGATTCACAAAAAAGATTCAGCTGCCGAAGGTAAGCGGCTATATTCTTGCCGGAATATTGATCGGTCCAAGCGGATTGCATTTAATTCACCGGCATTTTATTGTCAACTTGGACGTTATCTCGGTTATCGCGCTCAGTTTTATCGCCTTTGATATGGGGAGATACTTTAAACGAAGCGACGGCAGAAAGGAATTCCGGAATGTCGTCTTTATCACGCTCTGCGAATCTCTGTTAGCGGGATGTTTAGTTACCGTCGTTATGCTCTTCGTCTTTAAGATGAGGCTGTCTTTCTCGCTCTTACTGGGAGCGATCGCAACGGCTACGGCTCCTGCCAGCACTATTATGACCATAAAAGAATACAACGGAAAAGGCCCATTTGTCGATCTGTTGCTGCGTATCACCGCCTTTGACGATGTTGTCTGCCTTTTTGTATTTAGTATTATGGTTGCAGTCGTCAACGCGCAGGAAAGCGATATCTTCAATATTATGAGTATTATAACGCCGGTCGGACTCAATGCAGCTATGCTGATATTAGGCTTCCTTACCGCCTTGTGTATGGAGTTTCTCATTACGGAAAAGCGGAGCTTTGAAAATCGCCTCATTTTAGCCGTTGCATTTCTCTTTTTGATTTCCGGTATTTGCTCATACTTCGAGGTAAGCCCGCTGCTTGCCTGTATGGTATGCGGCGCCGTGTATTACAACCGGACAAACGACAAAACCCTATTCGATCAAATGAATAATTTTTCGCCACCGGTGATGAGCAGCTTTTTTATTATTTCCGGGATGAATATGGATTTAACCATTATCGTAACGGCAGGGATTATCGGTGTTGCATATTTTATTATAAGAATAATCGGGAAATATATCGGCGCATACGCATCATGCAAAATGCTGTCAATCGATAAGAAGATAACGGACAATATGGGCTTTGCGCTGATGCCGCAAGCGGGCGTTGCAATCGGACTCGCATTTATGGGGAAGGCAATGTTGCCGGAAAAAGATGGACTCATCCTGTTTAATATCATTCTGGCATCTTCGGTGTTATATGAATTGATGGGGCCGGTAACTGCAAAAATAGCCTTAATACGATCGGGCGCGATTGAGACTCAGAACTTCAAAAAAACAACACAAAAAAAATGATGCGTTGAAACTATTTCCGTTTTACGCTATAGTATCGCCTAATTACTATGAAAATTGTTATCCTGTACGAAAAAACGGAAAAAAAAATCTCCGAAGCTGCCGCTCATATTATTGAATCTCATCAATGCGATGTCGTATACTATCAAGCCGATAAGCTATGGGAAGCCGCTGCATGTTCTCCTATAACTTTACTGCAGAGTGCCTCGCATATTCTATTTATCTTCGGCAAGAATACACCTGTGTTAGCTCCTGCGTTTATTTTCTTTTTAGGACTCGGTATCGGAAGAAATCTGCCTATTTTAACGCTTGGACAGGGAAGTACGTTGCCCCTGCCGGAAAACTGTAAGCAATTTATCATCCCGCTTGCCCTCGATATATTTGAAGATTATTTTATCAAAGAGCAGCAGAATTTCCTGACAATAGAACGAAAACAGCGCGCACGCGAACAGTTGTTGAATAGCGGCTTTCCCTGTTGTGAATCGAATTTTGCTGCATCGGTAGAAGAAGGTAAATACGAGATTGTTAGACTCTTTTTAGAGGCAGGCTATAATGCTTCGCAGCGCGACACACGCGGTACTCCGGTACTTTCGCTTGCGATTAGAAATTCGCATTACGAAATTGCGTCACTGCTGCTTGACTATGGAGCAGAGATAAACCTCTGTGCCGAAGACCGTTCCTATTCTGCGTTGATGGAAGCCGCTCAAATCGGCGATTTAAAGACCTCAGAATTACTGCTTTCAAAGAATGCAGACACAAACATTCAAAGCAAAGACGGCCAAACGGCATTGATTCTCGCCGTCGGCAGAAAGGATGTTCCAATGGTAAAACTGCTCATAGAACACCATGCCGATTGGAATATCGCCGACCGACTGGGCATGTCTGCGCTTGGTTATGCAAAATTGTTTCACAATAAAGATATTTTGGAGGCCATGCAGCAGTCTTAGCTGTGTTTCGATACTATCATTATCAATGTCTCTCAAATGATCAGCCGTTTATTCGACTAAAAGTGTATGATAAGGTGAATGATTATGAAAGAAAAACTTGAAAGTTTATCGGTTCGTTGGAAAGAACTGGAAGAAGAAATACAAGACCCTGCATTGATTAAAAACCAAAGCCGCTACAAGGAAGCGATGCGGGAACATGCCTATCTTTCAAAGCTGATGGAAGAATATGCACAGTATCTCCGCTTGGAAAAAGACATCGGGCAAACCCGCGCAATGATGCAGGAAGAAACCGACCATGAGCTGAAAGAGATGGCTCGAGAGGAGTTGCATAACCTTGAAGCACAGCTGGAGCAAAGCGAAAATAATCTTAAAGTGTTGCTGATTCCTCCCGATCCGCTCGAAGAAAAAAACATCATTATGGAAATACGCGGCGGTACCGGCGGCGAAGAAGCGGCGCTCTTTGCAGCGGATCTGTTAAAAATGTATACGCACTATGCGGAATTGAAAAATTGGAAATACGAAATTCTTTCCTCCAACGAGACCGAGCTGGGCGGGTTTAAAGAAGTAACACTGTCCATTTCGGGCAAGTATGTGTACGGAAGCCTCCGCTATGAATCGGGAGTGCACCGCGTACAGCGTGTACCGGAAACGGAAGGATCGGGGCGTATTCACACAAGTGCGGTAACCGTCGCGGTTTTACCCGAAGCTGAGGAAACGGAAATCGTTATCAAGCAGGACGATCTGCGCATCGATGTTATGCGCGCAGGCGGCCCCGGCGGTCAGTGCGTCAACACCACCGACTCCGCTGTGCGTATTACTCATATTCCGACCGGGCTGGTCGTTATCTGTCAAGACGAGAAAAGCCAGATTAAAAACAAGGCAAAGGCAATGCGCGTATTGCGGAGCCGCCTCTACGA
>CAUPUT010000164.1:0-4266 GCA_963514615.1 uncultured Treponema sp. | reverse complement strand
CTTTGTCATAAAATATCGGTATGAAACATATCTATACGAAAGTGCTGCCATTTATGGCGGCGCTGATTGTTATTTCCTGCGGAAGCTGCTCAAGTAAAGACGAAATCAAACCGCTTACCGAAGGAGGTTCTATGAAGTTGACAAGCACGGCTTTTGCCGACGGCGAAAAAATGCCCCAAGAATTTGCAAAACTCGGAGCAAATCACATTCCTCCGCTCGAAATCGACGGTGTACCGGAGGGTACAAAAAGCCTTGCGATTATCGTGCACGATCCGGATGCGCCGCTTCCCGGCGGATTTTATCATTGGACGTTGTGGAATATTCCGCCGCAAACGACGTCGATCGGAGAAGGTAATGTACCGCCGGATGCCGTCGAAGGCGAAACGAGCTGGGGTACGAGCGGCTACAACGGACCGCAACCGCCATTCGGTACGCACCGCTATATTTTTTATCTCTATGCGCTCGATATGAATCTGAGTCTTCCGGCGGGCAGCAGCGTAAAAGAGCTTAAGGCCGCGATTAAGGGGCACGCAATCGAAGCAGCTTCACTTACGGGTATGTTCGGTGCTAAAGATAATCCCTAACCAAAGCAGTGAAAAATTATCCGTATATTATAATGATCTAAACTCATCATTCACCGAGGAGGTGTGGAGAAATGAATTTATTTTTGTGCTCACACTTTTCAAAAGTAGACGCTCTTCTTAAAGATCACATTGCGGGGAAAAGAGTTGCTTTCATTCCCACTGCATCGATACACGAAGGGTACACAGGCTATGTAGGGTCAGCCCGTACAGTATTCAAAAAATTAGGAGCCGAGCTGACTGAAATTGAGATTTCAACTGCAAACGCTTCCGATATTACACAGGTGTTTGACGCAGCGGATATTATTTATTTTACCGGCGGTAATTCATTTTTCCTTATTGATCAATTGAGGAAAACCGGTACGGATACGTTGCTAAAGCAACAGCTGGAAAAAGGGAAATTATTTATTGGAGAATCAGCAGGTGCTATTGTATGTGCTCCGGAGCTTTCTTATATTGAAAAAATGGATCCTATTCCGGAAGATTATTCTCAGAGTGATTATGCCGGATTAGGGCTCATCAATTTTTATGTGCTGCCGCACTATCTTACCGCACCATTCAAAAAAGTTACCGCAGACATTATGCAATCATTCTCAAATATCGAACTATGCGCTATCAATAATGCACAAGCTCTTAGTGTTAAAGACGGAGTACGGAAGCTGGTAAGTGTAGAGAAAGAGTAAGGAGGCTATTGACTATAGACAAGTAACGGAGTAACCGATGGGCGATATGCAAAATACAACGATGGAATTTGATGAGATGAACGCCGCCCCCATTATCAAACATATTGCGGTGCGCAGCGTAATATCAAAATCGAATTTACCTGTAGCGGATTATTCCGTTAATCCATACACCGGATGTACACATGCGTGTAAATATTGTTATGCGTCTTTTATGAAGCGCTTTACCGGACACACCGAACCGTGGGGAACGTTCTTGGATATTAAAGATTGGCCGGAGATCAAGCATCCTGAAAAATATGCAGGGAAAGAATTATTCTTCGGTTCCGTTACCGATCCGTATAATCCGGAAGAGGCAGTCTATGAGCGTACTCGCTCTTTGCTTTTACAGTTGGAGGGATGCACGGCAAAAGTCAGTATTGCAACAAAAAGCGATTTAGTGCTACGCGATCTGGATATCATTCGGAGCTTCCCCAATGCTCGCGTTTCATGGTCAATTAACACACTTGATAACCGCTTTCAACAAGATATGGATAAAGCCGTTTCAATTGACCGGCGACTTACCGCAATGGAAACTTTTTACCGCGCAGGAGTACGTACCACGTGTTTTATCTCTCCGATATTCCCCGGTATTACCGATGTTGAAGCGATTATCAAACGGGTACAAAATCAGTGTCATTTAATCTGGCTTGAAAATCTCAATTTACGCGGCAGCTATAAACCGGTGATCATGGACTACATAGAAACGAACTACCCTCATTTACTGCCGCTCTATCAAAGTATATATGTTGACGGAGACCGCAGTTATTGGAAACAGCTTGATGCGAAACTGCAAGCCTTTACTGCGGACATCGGACTTGACTATGTAACGAACGATGACAGTATGAACCGTCCCTTTGATGCACCGCCTGTTGTTGTCAATTTTTTCTATCATGAGCAAATCAAAAAATCGGCGCGGGGCAAGCCTGCTGTTTTATAAGCCAAGGGAAAACTGCAGCAGCAGCTTCCGAAAGAGTCAGACTTATAAAACTTGATAAGAATATGTTATAATATTATAAGCATATTGAGTGAAACAAATTTGAATTTGTAACTGAATTTTTTGTATTTTGAGAAGGGAGAATATTGATTTATGCTTTCAATATTAGGTGCAGTATTATTTGGAGTTATAGCAATTATGACAGTTCTTGTTGCTTGCGGTTTGCCTTTGGGCGAATTTACAATGGGAGGACAACATAAAATCTTACCTAAGAAATTGAGGGTTGCGGCAGTCATTTCGGTGGCTATCCAAATTTTTGCAATGATAATTATTTTGCAAGCCGGGGGTTTTATTTCCTTGTGGTTGTCTTTTAAGGTTACTAAATATATTTGTTTCTTCTTTGCCGCTTACCTATCTTTGAATACTATTATGAATATGATTTCAAAAAGTAAGAAAGAAAAATATGCTATGACGCCGCTTTCACTTATTGTTGGAATATGTTTTTGGATAACGGCATTTCAGATGTAGTATGTAAAATGAGAATAATCTACTGCCCTGCTTGACTGCGCCTTTATTCTTCTATCGCCTTAAACAACGCTTGATACTCTCTTGCGGTTTCCGTCAAACAGACACACCGGAATTGTACATTCACTTCCGGATCAGACAAAGGAATAGCGACATCACCGTGCGGAGTAGTATAATCAGATTGTATGTTCCGTTATCAAGTCTGCGGATAATTTCTAAAACAGTTATTATTACTTTTCTGCCGTTATAGCGTTCAAGAGAAGTGTCATTGGGGAGAATGGTATTTCTCTGAATAATTCTGGTCGTCGCAAACATTTTGCTGTCTCCGAATAATATTAGAACGTATTTATGACCATTTTGCAATGTCCCCTTTTTTTGATTTCTCTTTTGGCAAAGTTTTCTGAAACTTGTTGAACCTCAATGCACGGTTCTGAACAGTTTTGCAATGAGCAGGCAGCGAGTGTCGCGCAATCCTCATCTTCCGTAGAACAAATGGTTGCAAACATCGCCTCCATCGGGCAAACGCTCGGTAAAACCGATGACGTAATCAAAAGCCTTACCACTGCAACCGGCGACGGCAAAGCCACACTCGTTACCTCCAACACTGTAACGCAAAAGATTGCCGAAGAATCGGGCTCGCTGATGGAGGCTTCGAGTGTCATTCAGCATATTGCTTCGCAAACAAACTTACTTGCGATGAATGCTGCTATTGAGGCGGCGCATGCGGGAGAGGCAGGCAAGGGCTTTGCTGTTGTTGCGGACGAAATCCGCAAGCTCGCAGAAGAATCTTCGATGCAGGGTAAGACTATCACCGCTACGCTGAAAACCTTATCCGGCGAAATCGAAACACTTTCCGATTCTTCTAAAACGGTAGAAGAAAAGTTCAATGCGATTTTCACTCTTGCAGAACAGGTTAAGGATATGAGTAACCGGCTTACCGAAGCTATGCACGAGCAGGAAAACGGCAGTAAGGAAGTGTTGATTGCGATTAAAAGCATCAACACGGTAACAACGGAAGTACAGGCCGGTTCGGAAGAAATGCTGAAAGGCGGTGAAGGCGTTGCAGAAGAGATGCAAAAATTGGATAGCCTTACCCGTGTTATCACCGAAAGCATGAACGAGATGGCCTCAGGCGCTGTTCAGATTAACAATGCTGTCCAGGAAGTTAACGAGATTACGCAGAAGAATAAGCGGAGTATTGAGAGCTTGGCGGAGGAAGTGGGAAAATTTAAGGTTTAAGTTTTCAGGACGGTCTCCGTGGCGCGTTCAAAAATTGACCTCCTTGTCAATTTTTGAACGCGAGTTTTTGCTGCGCAAAAACATCGCCGTCCATGGCGGTTCTGCAAATAGGCGGTGCAGATACAAGGCGCAGTAACGCAGTAGATGCTCTGCCTATTTGCAAAAGTTCCCT
This sequence comes from uncultured Treponema sp., assembly GCA_963514615.1. Classification (GTDB taxonomy): domain Bacteria; phylum Spirochaetota; class Spirochaetia; order Treponematales; family Treponemataceae; genus Treponema. The sequence goes on along the minus strand of CAUPUT010000164.1, from coordinate 93 downwards.
TGATTTTTTTCCAAGGCATGCTATAATGATAAAATAGGCCTAAGTGATTAGGTCATCTCTAAAAACTCGGTTAGATTTTTAGAGATGACCGAC
>CAUPUT010000163.1:0-4333 GCA_963514615.1 uncultured Treponema sp. | reverse complement strand
CAGACCCGCTGTAAGTCTGCTCCTGAAAACGCACCGTCTCAACTGCAAATAACTGGGCCGTAACAGCAATGCTGATAATAGACCAATAAAAAAATCTTTTGTTCATGTTTATATTCCTGACTCAGTTTGCTGAAAATAAGCGGATGCTATACGCATTCTCATCGGAAATATACAACACAAAAACCTATTTAACAAGCTGAAAGATTCAGAAACTACAAGTACATCTGTCAATTTTATATACGGCGCTTGTAATTTATTTATTATACATCAAAATCCGGCGGCTGATAATTATTAATTTTTTATTTGTTTCTGATTGCTTTTTGTTCTTATCATGCTATAATCTAAAAACATTTCAAAGTATCAATTAAAAGTAAAAGGCTAGCAATTATGAAAATAAAAAATGTGATATTTCAGCACAATTCAGCTCATGCAGGGCAACCGAAAACGGCAGTTTCTCTTAAATTAAAATTTTTCCTTGTTTTTCTCTTTTTCCCGTTATGTCTTGCAGGGTTTATGATTGCAAACTATATGCGGGATAAAACGTTTTTTACACTCCAACTGCAACAATCCGTACAGACCGGTTTTAAAAATACGGAGCAGCTGCTTTCGCTGTATTTTTCGAATACCGCGAATATCATACGAACATTTGCTGCCTCAGACATTATCACCGCTGTAGATGCCGATATCACTTCCTATAAAGATAAACATACTGCATCGGGCGTTTCAAAGATGATCTGCATACCCGGTAGCTATGAAGAGCGCGTAATGCAGCTTTGTATGCAGTTTCAACAAGAAAATCCCATTTTTGTCGGAATCGCCTTTGCTACGGAACACAATGGAGGCTATGTACACTATCCTCCAATTGATAGAAAAGACGGCTATGATGCCCGTACTCGTGAATGGTATAAACTGGGAAAGCAGAAGCCCGGCGAGGTGCAATCACTAAATGCATACCGTACATCGTCCGGTCAAACAGTTATGACTATTGTCAAAGGCATTATTGATGTCGAGGGACATTTTAAAGGAGTCGTAACATTTGATGTCGATCTTTCTCATCTTGCCTTATTATTGGCACAGCATCATGATAACGACTGCCAAGTTATTCTAACCGATAGAAGTGGTAAAGTATTGGTAAATACGATTGCTCCTGACCGTTTTTTTCTTCCCATTACGGAATTGGACATAAAACATCTAAGTGATTATACCTATAAGAAGGAACTGCGCTTTGAAGAATCAATTGCAGACGTGCCGTATTATGCGAAAACATTCCCTATCAGCCTGCCGATTACCGATTTCGGCTGCGTTATATTGATTGCACAAACAAGCACCGCTGCGCATTTGCGGCAGTTAATCCTCTTTTTTGTAGCAGCAACAGGTATTTCTTTGATCATTTTGCTTACAGCCTTTAATGCTGCGAGCCGATTTTTTATACGGCCTGTTATCCACACAACACAACTATTGGCAGGCATTGCCGAAGGAGAGGGGAATCTGCAAGTGCGGTTACCTACCCGTAAAAATGATGAAATCGGGAGATTGGCGCTCTATTTTAATCGGACTATTGAGAAAATCGCCCTATCCGTTCAATCTGTTCGAAATACGGCAGACAATATGCAGTATGTTGGAGCAGAACTTGTTACAAATATGACTGAGACAGCGAATACCGTACATGCAATTAGTACAAATATTGAAAATGTAAAAAAAGAAATGCTGCAGCATGCTTCGAGTATTCTTGCGGTAGGATCTTCTCTGCAAGTAATAATGCATACCATTGAAGCGCTTAATGCTAATATTGTCGTCCAAACGGATGTCGTTAAAAATTCGACCGCCGATACCGCACAAATGGCTGAAAATACAACCGAAGTGAATGAGGTTGTCGAATATAATCTAAAAACGCTGGAAACGTTGCATTCTGCTACTCGTGCCGGCAAAAATGCCATTCTAGAAACGGTAAATCTGACAAAGTCGGTAAATGAAAGTTCAGCAGTATTGTTTGATGCCAGTACGGTTATTCAAAATATTGCCGCACAGACTAATCTGCTGGCAATGAATGCAGCAATTGAGGCAGCCCATGCAGGGGAATCAGGAAAAGGGTTCGCCGTTGTTGCAGCAGAAATCCGGAAGCTTGCGGAAGAATCGAATACGCAAGGAAAAAATATTACTGCTATATTGAAAAATTTAAAAGATAAAATAGAAAAAGTTCATGAAGCAGCCCCTGTCATTGCACAGCATTTTGATGCTATTTTCCAATTAGCCGATCAAACAAAACGACAGGAAAATACTATTATGGAAGCGATGCAAAAACAACGTTCCGATAGCGAACGGATTATGAACGCGATGCAGCAATTAGAAACAATGATGACCGGTATTAAAAATAGTTCGCAAGAAATGCTGAATGGCAGCAATTTAGTATCTCAGGAGATGAAACACCTCGGTACTATGTCGGATTCAATTGCAAACAGTATGGCTGAAATGGCATCCGGAGCGGTGCAAATTAACAATGCCGTACAAGCAGTGAGCAGTATCACTCAAAGAAATAAAGAGAATATAGAAAATCTCGCGTTTGAAGTGGCGAAATTTAAGTTATAGGAGCCTTTAAAAACCTTGACTTTTAGCAGTCCTTCATAAGGAAAAATAAACACACTATGAACGAACATGATTTTTTGAAGCTGCAAAATGGCAGCGATATCCGCGGCGTTGCGCTTGAAGGCGTTGACGGCGAACACGTTAACTTGACAAATGAAGTCTGCCGGAACATCGGCGCGGCGTTTGCGCTCTGGCTTTCCGCAAAAACGGGGAAAAGTGTAGATACACTGGTTATCGGTATCGGACGAGATTCTCGGCTTTCCGGCGAAGCGCTTGAAAATACGCTCGTCGAAGGACTTGCAGCGCAGCGGGTTACTATCGTGCGCTGTTCGCTTGCTACCACACCGGCAATGTTTATGGGGACTGTCTTTGACGAGACAAACTTTGACGGCTCAATTATGATTACCGCAAGCCACCTCCCGTTTAACCGGAACGGATTCAAGTTCTTCGATAAAACAGGCGGGCTTGAACGCGCCGACATCACGGAAATTTTACGCAACGCTGCCACTCGGCATGATGCTACAGCACAGCACAGTAATGCCATTCCGCCGGATACAGCAGCACAACGGCCCGCCAGATACAGCAGCGCGCCGAAATGCCGCTCATTCGATTTAATTGCACGCTATTCCGAACATCTGCGCAATGCCATCCGAAAGGGCTTGAATTTCCATGCCGAAAACCCGCTCGCAAACTTAAAAATTGCGGTCGATGCCGGGAACGGCGCAGGCGGCTTCTTCGCGGAGCAGGTATTAAAAGCGCTTGGAGCCGATACAAGCGGCAGCCGCTTCCTTGAGCCGGACGGCACATTCCCCAATCACATTCCCAATCCCGAAAACAAGGCCGCGATGGAAGCGGCTAAAACCGCTACCGTGCAAAGCCATTCCGATTTAGGTCTGATTTTCGACACGGATGTTGACCGCATGTCGGCAGTGCTGTCCGACGGAACGGAAGTCAACCGCGATGCAATTATCGCAATGACGGCGGCAATCCTTGCACCCGACTATCCGCACAGTACCATCGTTACCGATTCGGTAACTTCCGACCGGCTCACCTTCTTCCTTGAGCAGGAACTGGGGCTCACCCATCTGCGGTATATGCGCGGCTACAAAAACGTAATCAACAAATGCCGCGAATTGAATGAGCAGGGCATTATCAGCCCGCTGGCGATGGAAACGTCCGGACACGGCGCGCTTAAAGACAATTACTACCTCGATGACGGCGCGTTTCTTGCCGTAAAGCTGGTTACGGCGCTTGCGAACGCAAAGCACGCAGGAAAAAATATCGAAAGCCTGATTGAAAAACTGCCGCCGATGGTAGAAGAAACAGAATTGCGCTTTAAGATACGCGGCGAAGATTTTAAAGAATACGGCACGTTAATCCTACATGCATTTAAAGAGCGCGCCGAAAAAGCAGGCTTTGAACTGCCGCAGTCGTATGAAGGAGTGCGTATTTCGTTTAAAAGCGCAGAAGCACAAGGCTGGATGCTGCTCCGTTTATCCCTGCACGACCCCGTTATGCCGCTGAATATCGAAAGCAGCCGAAAAGGTGATCTTACAAAGCTGAGAGATATTGCCCGCACATTGCTGGAAGGTTTTGACCGGCTGGATATAAGTGAGTTGGGGTGAGTAAAGGTCAGGGAAGGATGGATACGCAGGGAACCAAACGATAAATGCGTCAACCATGATGGTATCCATAGCCAGGGCTTCAGCATGAAAAAAGGATCTGAGCTCTAAAATTATCGTCGTAGATG
>CAUPUT010000162.1:0-4349 GCA_963514615.1 uncultured Treponema sp. | reverse complement strand
AGGCACGGTTCCGCCGTCTTTTTTGTGTCCGCAAACACCGTGGATATCGGCGGCAGCTGGGAGGCAACACCCAAAAAAGATGACGGACTGCTTGAACTGCTCGCCCGCTCCGGCTTTGCGGTGCAGACTAATCTTGTGATGGATCCCGTAAACTTCCGCATGACATTACCGGCCGCCGACGGCTCTCGGTACGAGCATATCAACTACCCGTTTTGGGTTCAGGTGTTCCGTCAAGAGGCGGAAGCGATTCCTCCGCTGCTATCTGCGGCAAAGCCCGTGCAGTTTTTCTGGCCGTCGGAGATGGTTTGTACCGCCGCGCGGGGAAAGACGCCGCTTCCGCTGCTTGTTTCAAGCACTCGGTCGGCGCTGCAACAGCCGCCGTATAACACCGACCCGCACGGAACTCAGTTTACAGCCGCCGCGAACGGCGAACACGCAGCCTATCCGCTTGCAGCCTTCAGCGAGCGGGGCGTCAATGAGGTGAGCGGTATCAGCGGCGCAGACAATGCGCGGCTCTTGGTGATTGCGGATGAGTATTGCGTGAGTTCCGCCGTAGAATACACAAATTCCGATGCGAATTTAGACTTTATGGTGAATACCGTGTACTGGATTGCGCGGCAGGATGCGCTTTTGCAGCTGAAAAACAAACAGCCTGCGGTTTTGCCCTTCCGCTATTTTGAAAGCGATGCAGCGTTTAACCGTATTATCGCCGCCGTCCGTATTTTTAACCTTGTGCTGATACCCCTGCTGATTATCGGTGCAGGCGCCGCGCTGTATATCCTCCGGCGGAGGAACCACGTATGAAAAAAGAAACAAAGGTTCTGTTTATCATCCTCTGCGTGCTGCTCTGTTGCTATGCGCTGAGCTTTTTACACCGGCCTCCCCGGGCGGGCGTTTTTTCGAGCAGCTTGATGCATGAACAAGATATCCGCGAGGTTGCGGAAATCCGGTTTTCTATTCCGACAAGGGCTGAGCCGGTAGAGATGGGCGAAATGACGCTGATTAAAGACGGCGCCCGCTTTTATCTCCGCATCGGAAACGGCAGCTATCCGGTCAGGCAGGAAATTATCGACCGCTTTTTTTCGCTGCTTGGCGCCGGCCGCTCCTTTCTCCCCATATCGGCACGCCCGCAGGATTATCCCGATTACCAAATCGATGACGGACACGCTTCGCGTATTGTCTTTGTGCGGAAGGATAAAACCATTCTTTCGGAACTCTTTTTCGGAATGACCGATGCGTCCGGTGCCGGGCGGTATGTACGGACGGGAACAAGCGTCAAGGTGTTTTTAATTGATAATGCGTTTGAACCTTTTTTAACGGTCGCCGCTCCGTTCTGGCTTGATTTACAGATATACGCGGCGCTTTTCCGCGGCACGGGCATCCAAGGTTTAGAATATGGGAATCACCCTGTAATCAGGACGGAAGCGAACGGCGATGCATTCCGCGCATTGGAAAGCTTTTTAGAAAAATTCTCCTGTATCGGCATATACAGCGCGCCGCCATTGCAAAGTCCTCAAACGGCACGGGTGCATTTAGCGCTCGGCAACGGTACGGAACTGCGCTTTTCGTTTACCCCCCTGCAAAGCGGCGACTATGTATTTTTCGACAGCCGCAGTGCGAATGCCTACCTTATCAGCGGGTATACCTGCGAACAGCTGCTCCGGCATATTGAAGCGGTATGTAACTCATAATGGGTAATGGGCGTGTCTGTCCGAGAAGTTTTGTTTTGCCCGCCCGGATATTATCGCTTCCTTATATAGGCTATCACTTTGCAGTCATTGCCTCAAAACGGAATTTAACATGTATCAACATAACAGCTTATCTATCTAAGAACTCGATAATTCGATGGGCTACCGTTTCTCGTTCAACATCATCTGTAACGATATGGCTGCTTTCTTCCAAAATAACATATTCGTTCGGTGCCTTTAGCGATCGGTCGATTAGCTCCTTTTCCTTAAACGGTACCGATTGATCCGATTTTGATAAAACCGTTATTACTTTTGAATGGATGTTTGGAAGCTGTTGAATAGCCATCTTCTGCAACGTGTACAGATCTGCGGCTTTGCCGACGTAATCATAGATGCAATAATCCTTAACGCAATCATAATATTCGGGCTCTTTATAGAACATTTTTGCTTCCGTCGGAATGGTTTTTATAAAGTATTTTAGATACGGTGTCAGTTTGATCCGCGAATCGGCGGCCATAAATGCGGGGGCGCAGAGGAAGATTTTTTCGGGTTGGAATTTTGCCGCAAGAAGCGTAGTCAACACGCCCCCCATCGAAAGTCCGCCGACATATACCGTCTTGTATGCTTCGGATAAATCGAGATATTCGTCGTATACGCGTCGCAGCCAATCTTTCCATGAACTGGCGAGAAAGTCCTCTTTGTTCGTTCCATGCCCGGGTAGACGCGGAATTGAAACGGTATAGCCTGCTTTATTCAACTGTGTACCGAGCCATAACATCTCACGCGGAGAGCCTGTATACCCGTGTATCAACAGAATTGCTTTATCCCCTCCCTGCAAGAAATGAGGTTTGGTGAATCGATTTATTTTTGCCGGATTATTGTCGTAGAACATCTGGAACTCCTGTAATTTTATCTAGTGTTCATTATTTATGTGCAAACAATAACCGGTTCCCGATTTTTTGTAAATATATTCCGAGTACCTTTAAATAACCGTAATTATTGCACATGACGTCCAATACATTTTTAACCCATCCGCTTCCGTATTTGTACCTCGCGTTCATCATGTTGCACGGATATAAAACGATAGGCAAATGATCCGGTTTCCTCCTTAAACCTGAGGATGTCTCAAAAGTTGGTTGCTTTTTCGACATTCCCGCGAGTTTAAAATTAAATCTTTATACGGTAATGACTTAATTTTAAACTCGCATCTAAATCTAAGGAAACTGTCCAAAAACTGGAGTTTTTTGGACAGCCCCGCCCGTATCTATGTGGAAAGGAAATTATAGGTAACTGCAATCTTGACATATCTAAGCAAAATTCGATATACTTATGCTCTATAACTTTATTTTATGTGCATTGAGAAAAATGTACTGGAGGAGAATAGTTGGCGGAGAATAAAGGTTTGCGGATTAATGAACAAATCCGTGTCCGCGAGGTTCGTTTAATTGATGATGCAGGGGAGCAAAAGGGCATTGTTTCCACCCTTGAAGCTCTTAGGATGGCTCAAGACGTTAATCTTGACCTCGTTGAAGTGGCTCCGCAAGCGGATCCTCCCGTTTGCAAGATCTTAGATTATGGAAAGTATCGTTTTGAATTGGAAAAAAAGCTCCGTGATTCCAAGAAAAAACAAAAGCTGCAAGTTCTCAAAGAAATTCGTATGCAGCCAAAGATAAATGACCATGATCTATCCTTTAAAGCACGGCATATACAGGATTTTCTTGATGACGGCGATAAAGTGAAAGTAACAATCCGCTTTCGGGGGCGGGAGTTAGCCCATACCGAGCTGGGGCTGGATGTATTAAATAACGTACTGGCAAAACTCGGCGGAGATTTAACGGTAGAAAAACCTCCGGCAATGGAAGGACGCACCATGTCGATGACGTTAGCGCCCAAATCAAAGAAATAATTTACGAGGTGTACTATGCCTAAGATGAAGAGTAAGAGCGCCGCAGCAAAACGGTTTAAGTTTACCGGCAGCGGTAAAGTAAAGTACAAGCAAATGAACTTGCGCCATATTTTGACAAAGAAATCCCCGCAACGCAAACGCGATTTGCGCAAAGCCGGAATTTTGGCCGAAGTCGACAGCAAAAAGGTAAGGAAACAGTTGCTTCCTTACGGCACCAATTAAGTTTTGATTATTTAGGAGAATACAATGCCGAGATCGTTATGTTCAAATAAACGCGTTCACAGACGCAAAAAGATTTTAAAGTTAGCAAAAGGATTTCGCGGACGTAGAGGTACGAACTATAAGGCTGCAAAAGACGCCGTTGTAAAGGCGTTGACCCATAGCTTTGAAGCGCGCCGCGACCGTAAAGGCGATATGCGCCGCTTGTGGATCAGCAGAATAAATGCTGCTGTTCGTGCGGAAGGAATGAGCTATTCCCGCTTTATCAACGGAATGGCCAAAGCGGGGATCGCTTTAAATCGTAAAGCTTTATCCAATATGGCTATTGAAGATCCGGCCGCTTTTAAAAGCGTTGTCGAGCAATCAAAAAAAGCATTAGGAGCCTAACGTATGTTGAACCTCGATCAAATTAAACAGCTTGAAGCAAGAGTCTCTACAGCAATTGAGCTAATGCAGACTCTCAAAGATGAGAACGATTTATTAAAACTTGAACTGCACGATCGCCAAAAGCGAATCGAAGAGTTGGAGAATATAGT
>CAUPUT010000161.1:0-4356 GCA_963514615.1 uncultured Treponema sp. | reverse complement strand
ATGAACATAAAGGAAAGAAAAATGACATGGCGTACATACCTTGCCTATGGCGGCGGGGATTTGTACGGGGGCGGATGCTTTTTTATTGTTACGACATTTTCAATGTATTATTTGGTTAATGTCATCGGGGTACATCCTGCATTGGCAGGGTTAATTCCGGCGATCGGTAAGGTGTGGGATGCAGTTTCCGATCCGATGATGGGATATATCTCAGATAATACACCACGGACGAGGTTCGGAAAGCGGCGCGTGTGGTTTTTGATTTCCATTCTTCCGATAGCCCTATCGTTTATTCTGATCTGGTTTCCGGTTACGATAGAAAGTCAAACGGGAAAATTTATTTTTTATACCGTTGCCTATATTATCTTTTTTACGGTTTCAACCGTGTCCTATATTCCGTACGCAGCGCTCAGCGCCGAAATAACAAAAGATTTTTCTGAGCGGAATAAATTGAACAGCACTCGTCTGATGTTTTCGTTTGTCGCAACACTGCTCGGCGGGATATTGGCGCAGCCGATTATCGATCATTTTAACGGAAGCGCACACGGGTATTTTATCATGGGCTGCGTATTTGCGCTCATCTTTGCACTCCCATGGATTCCGCTCTATTTTGAAACATGGGAACTACCTCAAGATGAAGCCGGAGAGAAATCAACCCAGTCATTTATAAAAAACTTCTTATCGTTATTTAAAAATAAGTCATGCAGGCTTCATATTACGATGTACGTATGCTCCTTTGGCGCACTCGATATCTTTATGTCGTTTGTGCTCTTTTATATCGTCGACTATTTAAATAAGGGAAGTATTTTTGTTATTGCACAGGGAAGTCTTTTGATTGCGATGATGGCGATGCTGCCGGTGCACAGCTACTTTATCAATCGGAAAGGCCATAAACCCGTATACATTACAGCGCTTACCGTATTCATCCTCGCGATTTTATTGATGGGGCTGCATACTCCTGCTTCCGGCAATGTCTGGATCATCCTAAATATGGTACTTATGGGGATAGGCATATCGGCGAATAACTTAGTACCGCATCAGCTGCTGCCGTTTATTTCCGATATAGACCGCGTGATGAGCGGGAAGCCGCGAGCCGGTACCTATTCGGCGGCGATGACGCTTTCGCGGAAGTTGTTTTTAGGCTTGATTATTATGCCGACCATCGGCGTTGGGTTGAGCAAAATAGGATACAAAAATCCGGTACCTTCAATTTTGACGCAAAGCCAATTTGCAGAAGCCGAAACACTTTGTAAAAATACTGCGACACCGTTTTCGGAAATAGAAAAATATTACACTTTATATGAAGACGGCAACGTGCATCTGAAATATATCAATAAAGATACGGACGGTATAATAAAAAATGTTTACAAAAAACACAAAAATACCGCGAACGCTGAGGCATCTTCTTTTTTTGAAAACACTGTTTCTTTTACAGAGATTCCGGTAAGTATCTTTGATGATTTTATCCTGCCGTCATTCCATACCGGAGACTTTACTCAAGCCGATAATAAATTTCTTGTAGTGTCTGCGTACAGGAAAGACGGAAATAGTTATAAAAAAAGAGCTCCGCCTGAGTTTTATACAAAATCCGATTTATATGATTTGAAGGTGTTATTGGATACAATCGATTTTAAATATTCGGGTATCGGGCAGGTTCAAAAGCCTCAGCAAAAACAAGAAACACTCAATAAAATCAGATTGATGTTTATTGTGTTGCCGGTCTGTATGCTGCTGCTCGGTATTTTGGTCGCTTCGCAGTTTAAAGTTACACCGGAAAATCACCAACTCATTTTGAATGAAATCAAACGGCTTGAATCCGGCGGCAACAAACAAGATGCCGATGCAAAGACAAAAGCCGTATGCGAATTATTAATCGGGAAAAAGTATTGCTAAGCATTTGAGTGAAACAAGCAATGGAATTATAAAAAGAGTACATGATAAGGCAATGCGCCCTCTTGCTTTTTTTATAAGATGGTAATACACTTAAAACATACATTTTAGATATGTCCGCTTGAGTTTATTGCAAATAGTCATAGTACAAATCGTCAGAAAAAAAGTTCGAAAAACGATATTACTGTCGAGGATGCGAACAGCGAAACCTTAAGGAGGTCTATTATGTCTATACGCTTTAAACTTACGCTTTTTATGATCATTACCGTACTTGTTACAGCTTCGCTCAGTCTTACCTTTATGGTATTATCGGTTCGCAGAAAATTCGAACAACGCTTTTACGAAGATAGCGAAGGAATGCTTAATTCTGCGGCAATCAATTTAAAAACCGATTTTACAAAAGGTTTTTCCGCTGCGCAATATTGGTCTGAAAATCATAATTTAATCAGCTGGGTTGAACAGGGACAACCGGAAGGAAACCTTAAAGCCGATGTAATGAGAGATTTTCAAAGACTTGCTTCAAAAGAAAATATCATTTCAGTATTTATTGCCGGTGCACGAGCTGGAACCAACTACATGTCCGATGCAAATAAAGCGATACAAGTAGGAAAATTAGATCCCGGGAATACTTCGGATACATGGTTTTATACAACCTTACAATTAAAAGATCCTATTACTTTTTTTATCAATAAAAATAAAGAGACAGGACTTACCGGTTTATGGATTAATGCACAAGTTTTCGATGCGCAAAAACAAATTATCGGTGTTGCCGGTGTCGGGCTAAGCTTGGATGCCTCTATAACGAGTTTAAAACAGGCGCTACCCAGCGCTCATTCAACACTTTATCTGGTCGATTCCGATGAGAATATCGTAATTTCATCAAACGATGACGTATTCGGTAAGCATTTGCAAGATTATATTCCTACGGAAGTACAAGCGGTGCAGGGCTTTGCACATCTCGGGGTGTGGCATGAAAAAGGAGTTGGGAAAATGATTTATGCAAAAAAAGCTGCATCTAAAGATTTTCCCTATACCATTGTATTGACGGCGCCGGTTAAAGATTTTTTACCGTCTGTTTTCAGTATCGTGCTGGATTCTACGGTTGCAATCATCGTAATGCTGCTTTTGATATCGGCGTTGATTGCGCTGAATGCGCGGAGTACTTCAAAACGGATTACCGGTCTTGGCACCGTGTTGGGTTCGCTTGCACGAGGGGACTTTACCGCACAGGCAGATACGGATACGTATAAGGATGAGATAGGACAAATCGGTAATTATTTGAATCATACGACAGATACTATGCGCGAATTATTTAGACAAGTAAAAGATGAAGCAAATAATATGACAACAATCGGCGAAAATCTTTTCTTGGAAATGCAAAAATCGGGAGATGCGATTACGCAGATTGCAGACGAAATCGATAGTCTCCATGTAGCAGCTGATGATCAAGCGCACAGTGTTTCGGAAACGTCAAGCGCCATTGCAGAGATTATCGAATCGATACGAGAATTAAATACCTCAATCGAAGGACAGTCTTCCGATGTAAGCAGTGTTTCTTCTGCAGTAGAACAGATGGTTGCAAATATTCAGGCTGTTGCCGGGAGTGTGCAAAAGGCAAACACCGCACTCCAATCGCTTTCGTCGGCAACCATCGACGGTAAGAACACCCTTGTTGAAACAAATGCCATCTCACAAAAAATTGCAGAACAATCGGGCGGTTTGCTTGAGGCTTCAACTGTTATTGAAAATATAGCGGCACAAACAAACCTGCTTGCAATGAATGCCGCCATCGAAGCAGCCCACGCAGGAGAGGCTGGAAGAGGGTTTGCAGTTGTTGCCGGTGAGATACGAAAACTGGCAGAGGAATCGAGCGCACAGGGAAAAACAATCAGCGGAACTTTAAAGATGATAACCGCCGAAATAGATCTGCTGGTAAAGGCGGCTTCATTAGCAGTAGAAAAATTTACCGTTATCTCCCAACATACCGACGCAGTACAGGACTCGGCTTCTATGGTTGCATTTTCTATGGCGGAGCAATCAAAAGCCGGCAAAGAAATGCTTTTATCGATGCAGAATATCAATGCGGTAACACAGTCCGTTCAACAAGGCTCTGCCGAAATATCCGGCGGAAGTGAAAAAGTTATGGATGAGGTGCGAAACTTGGATAAAGTTACCCATACGGTTCAAAATCGTATGGAAGAAATCGCGTCAAATTTTATGCAGATTAATAATTCGATATATGAAGTAAAGTCGTTTACGGGGAAAAACAAAGAAAGCATCGATCGCTTAGTAGACGAAATCGGAAAATTCAAAGTATAGAGGACACATTACAAGGTGCCTGCAAAAAACTAACCGAGTTTTTTGCAGGCACCCTATTGTATCAACCGTTATGTCCGCACCTGCCGGATGCGGTAACTAAATCGCTCAGCCATTCGGCACATTCCGGAGTAAGCAAACCGCGCGGCA
>CAUPUT010000160.1:0-4373 GCA_963514615.1 uncultured Treponema sp. | reverse complement strand
TAATTGGTAATTTGTAATGGATGAAAGCCATAAGCGAAGCCTTTGGCGCTTTGAGACAAAAAAAATAATAATAGAGGAGAATTTCGTATGAAAACAAATATAAATAAAAAGAGCGGTAAGCTTTTTGGTTTAGCAGCAGTGCTGTTGCTTGCTGCGATGATGATAGGAGGCTGTAAACAGGCGCAGGGGAATAGCAGCAGGGAGGAAAAGTATGAGGTAACGGTTAGTGCAGGCAGTAACGGGAAGGTAACGGTAACACCTAAACTTCCTGCGGATAAGAAGGTGGCAAAGGGTCAGGAATTGACGATTACGGCAACGGCGGAAACAGACTATGTGGTAGACAAATGGACTATTTCCGGTAGCAGCTTTGAATCGGGTAGCGGAGCGGATGGCAGTACAACGGCAAAAGTGAAAATTACAGCAAACACAACGGTAAATGTAACGTTTAAGCCGGATGTCGGTAGTTTTGAAGATACAGGCGACGGCTTTGTAAAAATAATACCTCCGGCACCAGGCATTGTAGGCGTTGACCCTGAATACCCCTTACCCGTAACTCAGGATCAGTGGAAAGGTGTATTTATTAAAGACCGTAAGGTAAAATTAAGCCCCTACAAGCTCGGCAAAACGGAAGTGACGTATGAGGTATGGTATGAGGTGAGGACATGGGCAGAAAGTAATGGCTACACCTTTGCAAACAAAGGGCTTGAAGGTTGGGACGGCTCAGGCGGCGGTAATGGTTTTCCTGAGTATGCAAACATAGGCAACCCTCCTACAGCAAACAAAAATCATCCTGTAACTATGATAAGCTGGCGGGACTGTATTGTATGGTGCAATGCGTATACCCAAATGAAGGCTGAAGGTAAAGCCGATACCGAATGTGTATACCGCAAAAGCAAAAACGATACTACGGTATTAAAAGACGCAACAAAGAAAGTTGAAGGATCAGTGACAGATTTTATTTGTGATGCAGCCTATGCCGATATGAGTAAAAAAGGCTTTAGACTGCCGACGGAAGCCGAGTGGGAATATGCAGCTCGGTGGCAGGGAAGCGATAAAACAAATGCGGCACAATACGGCGATGTATGGTTGACCAAATTAAACAGTGCGAGCGGAGCCAAAGATAAATGGGATACGTCTGAAACAGGCTTGGTTGCATGGTATTTGAATAATTCAGACAATAAGACCCATCCTGTAGGAGAAAAGCGGTCAAATGCACTTGGCTTACACGATATGAGCGGGAACGTAATGGAATTGTGTTTTGATAGGCATAATGATGATCCTAGAAGAAATGATGATGCTTATACAGTCGGCGGATTTGTAGTTGACCCACAGGGTGGCGCGTCTGACTTTGTCCGCGTTGTGCGCAACGGTGGCTGGGAACACGGCGCGAATATCTGCGCCGTCGGTCTTCGGGTCTACACCCAACCCGGCACCATGTCCAACGCTCGTGGCTTTCGGCTGGCTATGTCCAAGAATTGACGTCCTTGTCAATTCTTGGACGCGAGTTTTGGTAGGCTCCGCCTGCCAAAACGTCGCTATTGCTGACAGGATGTCAGTGGTTTCATACAGTATCGAGTTTTTCATTAGAAAAACTCGAAGTTTCAAAATGTACACGGATGTTCATTTCTGAACGATGGCATCCGTGCCGCTACTGAAAATCCTCAACGTATCATTTCCGACATAGATGTCGGCATAGACAGCGCACAATGGTTTCCGTATATTCTTAGGCAAGCAATGACCGTCGGACATCGGCGTAACAGCAGATGCCGGTTTTCTTCCATTCGCAGCCGCGGCAAATGTAATCGTATACGGATTCGGTTAATTGAGCGTCGAGTATCCGATCTATTTCGGTATACGCATAGGTTGTTCTTTCCAATCCAAGCTGCGATAAAACGGCCTCATCAAAGCCCGTTACTTTTGATTCCGAGCGGCAGTGGTTGCCGATTCTTTCGGGACATGAGACGCAAATATCATCAATGCCGGTAATTAAAGTAATATCGCAGCCGGTCTTTAACCGATTGATAACACGCTGCATATTTTCGACAAATGCGGGAGAATAGCCTTTTCCTTTAAATGCACGAGTGCATAAAAGATGATGCGGACGCAGATTGAGTATTTCCATTGATAGGCTTCCTTACAGTGTGTATTTTAGAAATTTGTTCTGAATTTTTTCAAATTATACCAAAGGAAAAATCGCAATGCAAGGAAACGCCGCCTCCGGTTTTCAACAAAGAACACCGCCATCCGTGGCGGATATGAAAAAACAGCCTGATGCGTTTACCCCGTTCACCTAATATAGCAAGATTTTTTTAAGCGTGATATGATATAAGACACGGGATATTCATCTTGATATAAAGGAGATTTCTCAATCGTCGCGAAAGATCTAAAGGTTGATAAATTTCCTTTGTAATCAACATATTCCCCTGATTTCTAGGAGGTCAAAAAATGACATTATCAAAATCGTACATTGTCAGTGCAAAACGCACTGCTATCGGTAAGTTTCTCGGAGGCCTATCCGCTGTGCCGCCTAAGGACATGGGGTCGGCAGTAGTAAAAGCATTACTGGAAGAAGCAAAGGTAAAGCCCGATCAGGTCTCAGAGCTTATTTGCGGTAATGTACTCGGCGCAGGACTTGGCCAGAATATCGCCCGTACCATCGCGTTGGAAGCAGGCATCCCCGAAACGGTGTGTGCGCACTCAATCAACATGGTCTGTGGATCCGGGCTGCGGTCTGTTATGGAAGCGGTGATGTCTATTCAAGCAGGCTTTAATGACATCGTTCTCGCAGGCGGTGTGGAATCGATGTCGCTTGCACCGTACCTCGTCCCTGCCAATACCCGCAGCGGAAATAAGATGGGGAACTGGCAGGCTGTCGATCACATGATTTATGATGCATTGACTGATGCCCGTGCAAATATCCACATGGGAATTACTGCCGAAAATATTGCGGCAAGATTCAATATTACCAGAGAGCAGCAAGATGAATTTGCCTTTGCCTCCCAGCAAAAAGCAATTGCCGCTATCGATGCAGGAAAATTTAAAAACGAAATTGTTCCGATCACCATCCATAACAAAAAAGGCGATATCGTTTTCGATATCGACGAATTCCCCAATCGTACCACCAGTCTCGAAAAACTTGCAAAACTGAAGCCCGCTTTTAAGGGCGACGGTACCGTTACGGCAGGCAACGCATCGGGTATAAACGACGGCGCTTCTTTTGTGTTGATCGCAAGCGAAGCTGCGGTAAAAAAATATAACCTTAAGCCCATCGCAGAGATTATCGGTATCGGACAAGGCGGGGTCGACCCGCTCGTTATGGGATTAGGTCCCGTTCCGGCAATCCGTAATGCGTTAAACTATGCGTCGCTGAAACTCTCTGATATGGAATTAATCGAATTGAACGAAGCATTCGCAGCTCAATCATTAGGCGTTATCCATGAATTGGTACGCGAGCATGGAGTCGATCGCGATGCACTGTTAAAACGGACTAACGTCAACGGCGGTGCAATTGCACTCGGACATCCGGTTGGAGCTTCGGGCAACCGTATTTTAGTAACCCTGCTCCACGAAATGATCAGAACGGATAAGAAAATCGGGCTTGCTTCTCTGTGTATCGGCGGTGGACAAGGAACTGCCGTTATTGTAAAACGGTAATCTAAAAAACATCCGCTGCCGGAATAGTCACGGTTAAAGTGTGCGGTATTCCGCGAGGCAGCGTTTTTTATAAAACACTACCTCGCGGGTATATCACTTGTATAATCACAACCCCTTATTCAAATATAAGCGGTGAATTACTGATCGGTGTAATACCGCTCAACGTAACTGAAACCTCAATAAGGCTTAATCGTTTACCGGTATTATCAAATAGAAGATTAAAAAAACGTTCATTATTTTCCCTATCTTTAAGCTGCAAAACAGTATTGTCTTTTACCTGCAAAATCGTATACCATCCTGAGTGCTGGACAGTATCTTGTAATAAACGATATGAATTATCGGTAAAATACAAGGAATATCCTTCGGCATTTGTCCATGTTTTTCCGTCTGCCGTCAATAAATTTTTTATAGTGTCAAGTGCGGCATCATTTTGTGCTTCACGAAGGGTATTGTTTATTTTCCGATATGTTCCGTCCCAATTAGATGCGACGCCGATTTTTAAACGGGCAATATCGTCGATAACTCGTATATGTACTTCATCGATTCCGAGCAATTCAATATCGATACGCCGATGGATACTCGAAATCGATGCGTTTTTCGTAGAAAAATAAATACCGAACCTGCGCGGCGTAACTGAATCAATCGTAAAAAGTTCTTGAATATTATTAACGGAAAAAATAATTTCATTTTCCGCACGGTCAAAAAAAATACTTCGGTTT
>CAUPUT010000159.1:0-4378 GCA_963514615.1 uncultured Treponema sp. | reverse complement strand
AATGACGGGATATGCAATTCGTGCAAGCGTCCTTCTCCGTTCGTGTCTTCGTATATATCGGTGAGCGTGAAACCTGCGCGCAGCTGTCCGCCGATTTGTTCGCTTACTGTATGAGAAAATTGCCAACCGCTGTCCGCTTCTTCAAGCTGTTTGCGGTGCGCTTCGTAAACAAGCGGATTAAATGGAAGTGCGTTGATAATTTTCTCTTCTTTTTGATCGACAATATAATTGATACCGGTATCGAGTCCGCACAGTAACACGCCGCCTTTTTTGAGTATACGAAAACATTCCAAAAACACCGGTTCAACTTTTTCGATATAGCAGTTGCTTACCGGATGGAAAATAATATCGAAGGATGCATCGGCAAAGGGCAGCGGTTTTGACATATCTGCACGTATAATGTTAATTCGATAACCTTCACGCTCGGCAACGACCCGCTCAGATTCAAGCTGTTTTTCAGAGTAGTCAAGCACGGTACATTCCGCTCCGGCTGCGGTAAAAATCGGCATTTGCTGTCCGCCTCCCGACGCAAGTCCTAACAGCTTTTTCCCTTTTAAATCACCGAACCATTCACGCGGTACCGCTTTTGTCGGCGTCAATACTACAGACCATTGTCCGTTTTGTGCATTGATATAGGTTTCGTGATCAATCGGCTTACCCCATTCCCAGCCTTCCGTAATCCAATGGTCGATCACCGCCGCATTTGCATCCTGATAATTTTGATGTGTATTCATAAAATGCTCCCTTCATGTACTGTGTAATTGATAATGTTACGCGGGGAATGAAGAAGTGTATTTTCTCATTACCCATTATGCATAATTTTTGTTCCAAGGTTTTTCACCAATCTCCATTGAGGCGGAACTCCGTCATTGCTTCTCATAAACAAAACATTTCACTATGTCTAAATTTTTTATGTGCATCGGTTTTTGAACAGGATAACGCTGTGCAAGTATGCTCAGCATTATCCGCATCTGAAATCCGTGACCTACAATCACCGCATTTTTGTTTTCCATTAAAGGCATCAATGCTTCGACTTCATGATCGACCATCCGTTTTGTTCTTTCCTGCCGCGGATTGTTGCGAAACCACTGCACTCGTCCCCAGAATAGCCATCGCCATAACGAAAGCGGCTTATCAGAATCTCGATACGGATAAATCGGTATTTCCGAAAGCTCCGGCAACCGCATCGGGGTCTTATCAGGAAAGAGCTGTGCCGCCGTGTCAATGCTTCTTTTTAACGTACTCGTATAAAGTTCAAAATGCTCCGGTAATTCATCCCTGATAGATCGAAGCTGTGAATCGTTGATCTGTTCTATCGGTGCTTGATCATATTCAGCCTGCGCCTGAGCAAAGCCCTCAGCCGTATATTTCTTTTCCCAATTAAAAAGCACGTGTGCATGCCGTATCAAAATAAGCATAGGATAAAAATAGTATGGCAAAGCGGGAAAAATGTCAAACGTAGATAACTAGTAATCCAGGGTAAATGGATCAGGCCATTTTTTTTAACATCTCCGCGGAAAAATTGAGACTATTCGACCAGAGTTGAACCTCTTCGCGGTTCAAATGGTCTCACAGTCTCAATTTTTCCGCGATTTATATCTATTCTTCCTGATGCGTTTACCCTTTTGCCGGAAAAATGTGCGAAATTTTATGCAAAATTTCGCACAGAAGGTAGGTAACCGCTGAAAATATTTTTAATGTGGTTGCTCTGGCTAGTATTCCTGTTGCAAAATGTTCAATATCTTGTCTTTATCGCTTGCAGCAGTGTATTCCGTAAATGAATTTCCGTTTAAGTGTAACACAATACTGCAAATCTCCATTAAAAATTCATAGTCGTGAGAAATAACAATAACGATTTTATCTTGTGCTTGCAATTCCCGCATTTTATCGGCTATAAGGCGCATATTCTTTCCGTCTAAGCCGCTCGTCGGTTCGTCGAAAATATACGCGTCCCTTTTTAATAATGAGGCGGCGGCGATTGCCAGCCGTTGTTTTTGTCCGCCGGAGAGGATTTGCGGATGTGCATCCGCAACGGTGTCCAAGCAATAGTCTTTTAGGATTTCAGCAGTGTCGGCGGCGGAATCGTTTAATCGCAGTTCTTCTGCAGCGGAAACTTCAAAAAGATTACTGTCAAGGTTATTTGACAAATAGTATATCGTTTTCCTCCGTGTACGGCTGTTGAGTTTTATGTCATTGCAGCTGTCTTTTCCGCACGAATAAATACTGCCGTGTTTTTCACGCAGCAGTCCGCTCAGTACTTTTGCGAAGGTGCTTTTACCGGCGCCGTTACCGCCGATGATGCCGTATATCGTACCACTTATAAAACAATAGCTTAAATTTTTCAGTAACGATTGTCTGTTGTATGAAAAAGAGATGTTATCGATTTTCAGGCGCCGTGTTCCGGATATTGTTTTTCCGTGCGGTTCAATACGGTCAAGGGAATATAAGCGTAAACCCTGCTGCTGAAAAAATTCAACCGGTGAATGTTCAAATATTTCCTTTGTATAGCAGCGGATAATTTTTCCGTCTTCTATGTAATAATACCGATCGATGATATCTTTGAGATAGTAGATTCGATGTTCGGAAACGATAAGCGTTTTTCCTTTCTTTTTTAACAAAGCCATTAATCGTTTTAGCGCTTCCACACTTGCCATATCAAGATTTGCAGAAGGCTCATCAAATACATAGATCGGCGGATCAAGTGCATTGATTGATGCAATCGCGACTTTCTGTCTTTCACCACTTGAAAGCTGAAACAGATTTCTTGTTCGTAATGTTTCGCCGTTAATCATACGTAGAGAGTCGGTAATACGCTTGACAATTTCGGTACGTTCGATGCCGTAATTCTCCAAGCCGAATGCAATTTCATCTTCTACAACTTCTGCAAAAAACTGACTTTTAGGATTTTGAAAAATAGAACCGATCATCCGCCCTATTTCATATAATTCCTTTTTGATCGGGTCGATGCCGTTAAGCGATATACTACCTTCCATTTTGCCTGAAAAAAATGTATAGGCGAGTCCATTGAGGATTCGTGTTATCGTTGTTTTTCCGCATCCGCTCAATCCGATTAAAGCGACAGCCTCTCCATCTTGTATCTCCATCGTTATATCGTCAAGATTTTCTTTTGACGATTGCGGATATGCATAGTAGATATGATCTAATGTAATCATTTTTAATGCAGTTCCCAATAATATAATCCCGCGGATATAACAAGAGCGATCAGTGTGATAGTCCAATCGACGGCGGTAAATACGATAGCCCGCTTAGAGGTGTGTACTCCGGCAGCGGATATTCCTCGTACTTCCGCAGCAGCAGCTAATTCTTCCGCTGTTTTAGAAGCGGAAAACATCATTGGGATAAAGACATATTCCATTGTTTGCAGCGGTTTTGTTAAGGTAAATAATCCGCGCAATTTTAAAGACTCGATAATCTCTTTAAATTCATTTCCGATAATCGGAAAAAAACGCATCATAAAAATAAAAGACAACGCAATATTTCTATTGATTTTCAATTTGTTTATAACAGCGGTCAATTCTCCCGGCGGTGTTTTAATGATTGGAATAACTGATATAAGTACAGCGATCATTCGAGTGATAATAAATAAAAACATTTCAGGCAGCAGTGTTCCTAATCCGTTACCCTTTGAAATAAGCTGTATTGTTTCTACAATGAATAAAACAAAAACGCAGCGGAATATACTGTGATAGTGTTTTTGAAAAACGCTATATGCTGCCAATAAACCGATTAAACAGAAAAATACGGTATTCTTGGAAATAACCGATACCAAAAATACCGTACAAAAGAATATCGCTAATTTAGTACGGAAATCCATACCTAATTTAACAACCCTGTTTTTATAAAATGTTTTTTAAGCATTTTATTGCCGATATAGCAACCGAGCATTGCAGCAATAACAGTAAGGATTAATGAGATTGCAACCCATTTAGGATCGGTATAGTATTGTGTTTGTATATCGATTTGTTCCTTCGAAACACCGGTCTTTACAAAAGCATTATAGAAAAACCAAATTTCGCTCATACCGTGTGTGGCTCGTGTAAGTGAAGTAATAATCCACGCTATGGTAATTCGCTTGCAGTTCCGGTAGCTGTCTTTACCCCACATGGAAAGCTCGCCGATAACTCCGCCGACAAAAAACCAAGGTATAACTTCGGCAGCAAAATAGGGCTGCCTCGTTAACCGTCGAGTTTCGCGCTGCCGCGAAACATCGCTGATTGTATGCCGTTTCTTATTTCTTTCCGAAACGGCGGAAAATAAGCATCTTCAGGATTTGAAAATCCTTTCAGATGCTTATTTTAAAGGAAGGGAACATAAACGGCCCCATAAAGACGGTTGTTAAAACAGCATGCAGCGTATT
>CAUPUT010000158.1:0-4396 GCA_963514615.1 uncultured Treponema sp. | reverse complement strand
TAAAAGAGCGGTCGCTGAGGCGGACAAACGGTGAGCGGAGTACTTGCGCATACACAGCTCTGTCATGCGGGTATACCGCTAAGCGGAGCAAGGCACAGATATCGTTGAGCGGCGCGTCGTGGAACAATCCTTTTTGCTGTACGGAAATGTATGGGATTTTAAATGCACGAAAAAAACGCTCGTAGACTGCTTGATGTGTCGAAGCACGCAGCAGCACGGCAAAATCCGACCATGTACAGGGACGGGTAGACTGTGAGGCGTCATCGTATACAAGGTAGTGTTCGTTATGGAGCGCGGCTATTTTTTGTGCAAGCATATACGCCTCACATTCAATCGGTTCGAGAAAAGCGGTATCGGTATCAGCGTCTTTCTGAAATCGTTTTTTGTCGATAAAGAAGATATCCGTCTGAGGCGCTAAATGGGGAACCGCCTCCCTGCTGAGGATGGGAATAAATTCCGCTTCAAATACAGGCACGGTGCCGATAAGGGGCTGATTGGTTTCCGAATAAAAGACCCGCATAAATACGCTGTTAAAAAAGTTGAGTAGTTCAGGTTCAGTGCGGTAATTTGTTTGCAGGTTAATAGAACCGGAACCGCCTCCTTGCCGTAAGTCCTGCGACAGCGTACGGAACACCGAAACATCGGCGCCTCGAAACGCATAGATCGATTGTTTTTCGTCCCCGACAAAGAAGAGTTTATCCGGCACCAGTTCATCCGGCTTGGGTATCGATTGGCCGGTACGTGCTTCTTTTTCCGCAAGCAAAAACAAGAGGTCGCGCTGCAGGCTGTTATTATCCTGAAACTCATCGATCATAATCCGATGAGTTTGTTTTTTGTAAAAAAGCCGCAAGTCGGGATCGGTGATAAGCGCGTCAACGGCAAGCTGCGCAATATCGCCGAAATGCAGTATGCTTCTCCGCTTTTTTTCGGCAATGAACCGTTCCTGCAAAACACTGCAAAGCGCGTATATCTTTTGCATCTGCTCTTTGTGTGCATAAAAATGATACAGACTTTGTAAGCGGACGGAGCTTTCGCTCAGTTCACCACAGAGCGCCTTGCACACTTTTACGTCTTCATCATTTTTTGCACCCAGCGTTTTTTTAACGCTGCAAATCGCTTTCAGCCGTTCAAGAAAGAACGGTAGCTGCGGATCGTTCAGCGTAAGTGGGAATTCAGGGAGTTGCACGTATGCTTCTTTTACTGCGCTGATGTAGTTATCGGTTCCTTCAAGATGAGCGGTAATATCTCCGAGAATGCGTTCGGTTTGTTTGCGATAGCCGGTAAATAATGCTTCGGCAGCAGCCAGCTGATTCTGCAAGGCCTCAGAAAAATCAATCGGGCGGGAGACCGTAACGTAATCGTTTAATATTTTGACAAAGAAGTCGTTGATAAAATCGGTAATCGGTTTATCGCCAAGCAGATATTGCAGGTTTGTGTCCGCGCGGTGTTCAAGGAAAAAATCAAGCGAAAGGTTATAGGCGAGCCGTTTCGATTCGGTAAGGTCGATAGTGAAATCGGGACTGATACCGAAGCGCCGACATGCGGTTACGGCAATCTTATGACAGAATGCATCGATAGTCATAATTTGCGCCTTAAAGAAAGAATCCAATGCAGCGCCGGCACGGCTCCGCTGTACCGCATCATCGGTTCCCGCATACATCTTTTGCAGCTCCCGATAAATACGCCGGTGCATTTCCGCCGCCGCCTTGTCCGTAAAGGTGAGGGCAAGGATATGTTCAACCTGATAATTTTTTTCGGTAATCAGGTACACATAGCGGCTTGCCAGCACCTTCGTCTTGCCCGAACCGGCTCCCGCCGCTACAACGGCATTTTCATCCGTTTTTACCGCCTGTTTTTGATGTTCGTTTAAATCTTTACAAATATCTATCATATTTTCTGCTCACGTACTCTTTTATTATTGGCTTTAAAAAACTTAAAGTCAATGGTATAATAGCTCTGTTCGATAACTTCGTGTCGAATAGGTTTAATCAATTCACTTATACCGAGTAGAAACTATAGAGGTACAACTGCTATGAAATTTATTATGGACGAAAGTATGTCAGCACTGGGAATTCAAAGCATTGTGGTCGGCATTGCAAAAAATGTAGACCCACAGGCGCCGTTATCCGATGCATTTTTAAAAAAGCAAAAAGAAATGGAAGAATGGGCATTAAAGTGCGATATCGATGAAATATTTAATCATCCTGTCATTCAGGGATACACCGATATGCTGCAAAGTGTCGGACGCAGCATCAAAAAATATATGCCGACCGTGCCGGCTCTTATCCGAAACATTCAACACCGTGGTTCTATCCCGCATATCAACAGTGTTATCGACATTTATAATGTCGAATCATTGCGTTCGCTTTTGGCAATAGGCGGGCATGATCTTGGAAAGGTAGACGGACAGATAGAGTTTGCCGTCAGTAAAAAGGAAGATGTGTTCTTGCCTATCCTATCAACGGAAAAGCATGTCGCAAAGACCGATTATATGTACCGCGACCTTAAAGGAATTATGGCGTGGTTGGATGTCCGCGATGGGGAAAACTATAAATTTGATGACAAAACAAAAAACGCAATCTTTATTATTCAGGGAAATGCCAATACTTCTGTAGAAATGCGTGTAGAAGCGCTCAAACGAATTCAAAGCGATTTAGCGGAGTGTATGCCTCAGTTGGAATTTGATATACAGGTTATCGAAGGTTAATACGGCACTACTCTTATACTTTCAGTGTCCGCAAGTAGTCCTTTATTTCCGGGGAAATTCGGCGGCTCTCTATCGCTTTTTGAATGGTTTTATTGTGGGTAAAGGGTGCAAGCGTTTGCGTTTTGATATAAGGGAGTGCGGCATCGTACTGTTTAATTAGCGCAAAGCTGAAATACCATGCAATCATCATATTGATGTAATACTCGTCCGATTTGACGCTGGAAACGAGTTCGAGCATTTCCGGTTTAAACAGCTCGTCAAGATAATTCGACAACAAGAGATTGATAGCGTAACGGACGGTATAAGTACGGGGCGACCGTATCCAGATCAAAATTTTTTGATATACTTCATCGGGATATTTTTTAAAGAGCCGCGGTGCAAAACTGTCGCACGTCGCCCAGTTGTCGATAAACGGCAAAAACCGTTCCGTTTCGGTCATCGCGGTGTCAAAATCTTTGATATTTTCGATGAGGAATGCGTGGAGATTGTTTTCTTCAAAATACCGGTGCGGAAGGGTTTGCATAAAAGCGGCGGTCTGCTTCGGTTCCGTCTTAAACAGGTCTTTCGCAAATTTCCGTAAAAGAGGTGTCCGTATCCCAATCATAAGTTTCGGGTCAACGGTGGGGATGAGTTTCGCATTAAAATCCCGATATGATATATCCTGCATCGACAAGAGCTTACTGTGAATGGCTTCGATCTTTGCTTGCATCATTCCTCCACGGCAATCGTACCGGATACTTTGCTAGATACCCCTCAGAAAACTAAAGACTATTCAAGCAGAGTTGAACCTCTTCGCGGTTCAAATGCTTGCCTAATCTTTAGTTTTCTGCGCTGTCTGTTTATTTGTCCGGTACAATTACCCTCTTTTTAAAATAAACTGTGCGAAATTTTATCTAAAATTTCGCACGACAAGGAAGGCAACCGCTTAAAATATCCCATGCGGTTGCTCCGATTATTCTCTCCACGGCAATCGTACCGGACGCTTCCTTATAATAAGCCGCTTACCAGTGCAGGCACCGCGATAAAGTTTCCGATTGCCCCGCCGAGGCTGGATAAAAAGAATATCAGCAGGATGTGCGCTATTTTGTTTTTATACCATCCCTTAATGCTCGTTACATCGGTGGTCAGATTCTCCATATCGGCGACCTGCGGTTTCCGTATCCATGCTTGAACAATACCGGTAAATAAGCCGACACCGATAAACGGGTTAAGGGTTGCGAGGGGCGCTCCTAAAAAGCCGGTGATAATGCTTAACGGATGTCCCAGCGCGAACAAGGTGCCGAGTGCGGCAAGGCTTCCGTTCCAGAGCAGCCAGCGTACTAGTAACGCGCTTGACGCTGCGACGCCGCCTTTCATAAATCCTGCTGCAATAAGCAGCACAATCAGCGCTGGGAGTATCCAGCCGGAAATTTTTGCAAGACTGCTTTTCGGCGGTACATCCGCAATATCGCTTACATCGTTCGGTGCGGTTCCGTTTTGCAGTTTTTCAATGTAAGCGGCGGTGCCTTCGAGGTGTCCCGCTCCCAGAACCGCAACGGTTTTCTTTCCTACCGCATTCCATATTTTTGTCGCCAAATAACGGTCGCGCTCATCGATGAGGGCTTCTTTTACCTGCGGCAAATATTCCGCCATTTCCGCCATCATACTGTCCATCTCGCTTTTGTCTTTCAGCGCTTCAATTTCGTCCGC